>CANNKD010000024.1 GCA_947505205.1 Bacteroidota bacterium
AAGATACAGGATGCTGCTGATGAAATTTGCCCAGACAACAAACAAAACATAGTTTCCTTCTTTGGCTCTGATACCAAACAAATCGAGAATCACCGAACCACTGAGAAAAAGAGTGACGAAACCAAAAAAAGCTAAAATTCCAGCGATACTATAGGGCAGTGCTTTTTTCATACTGCCTTATTTTTGATTAATGTAAGAATAGATTGTATCATATTATCTCCTATCCGATTGATATCAAACTGGAAATTTGCAATCCTCCATTTAAACATCTGCAATTTGAATGTTCCCATAACGATATGCATAATTTCTTCGGTTGTAATCGCATTTGTAAACACTCCTTTTTGCTGACCTTCCATGATGATTGGCATCAGGTGTCTAATTTTTACATTCATCAGATTCAGTATGGCTTCATTGATCATTTGACTTTGTTCCATTAATCCATCTGAAAAAACTGCGACTGCAAAATGTGGATTCTCATTAAAAAACCTGAACTGCTCATGAAACAGGGCAGTAAACTTTTCTTCAGGATGATGCGGATCTACAAGATTGGTTAATCGCATATCTACATCTTGAGCAAGATAATTAAGCATCGCGACGATGATTTCTTCCTTGCCTGCAAAATGCCTGTAGATAGCACTTTCAGAAAACTTCATTTCTTTTGCCAGATTCTTGATAGTCAATCCTGTAACACCGGACAAGTTAAGTATTTTACCAGCTGCTTCAATGATTTCCAACTGACGGGGTGTAATATCCATATTCAATATAGTTTTTTGAATCGTAATGATTTTTTTTTAATTTTCGACAGTATAATAGTTATAATACTCTTGTCTGGCTTGTTGGCCTCGGTGCTTTCACAACCAGAACTCTGACTATGCTGCTGGAACTATTACTGATGTAATGCACAATTTCAGATGGGCTTTCAACCAGTGTATTGACTTCACATACCTCACTCTCTTCGCCTATATGAATGATTGGTGTGCCTTCAACAACAAAGAAAAACACATCTACAGGTGTTTTATGCGGTTTCAGACTTTCGCCGGGCTGTAATGACATGAGCATTGCCTGAGCCGATTCCTTGTTATACATCTCCCTGACATCAATTTTGTGGGGAGTATCTTTAACTTGCTGATTTTTATACTTTGTGATTACCATTTCTATAAGATTTATAATGCTTATATTTTGTAAGTGAATATTCGCTCACAAAGATAAATCATTTTTAATAAATAGCAAGTGTTTTTCAAAATATTTTTTTAACTTTAAAAATAAAATTTACTATTCACCTAATATTGTGCACTTTAGAGAGTAAAACCATCTATATATGGCATGACTTTAAATTCGTCACCAATTGAATTAAGAACTAATAATATCTATTTTTCGCATGTATTTTATTATTGATGGAGCTTGATCAGCCACTTCATAAAGTTCAAGATTTACAAATCATAAATAACAAAGTAATTTTAATTCCCCTTCTAACAAACCTAGATAACCATAATAAAACAGTGAGTCAAAATAATAAAAAACATTGGATAACTGAAATTGCACATTTTTTACTTAACTTTAGCCATATTTTAAAATCAAATTATATGGCAAAAGTTGTTGTACTCGGAGCCGGTATTGCTGGTCATACCGCCGCGCAAATTCTCCGTCGGAAATTAGGCAAAAAACACCAGGTGGTTGTGGTAAGTCCAAACACACGGTACCAATGGATTCCATCAAATATTTGGGTCGGTATCGGACAGATGACATCCAAACAGGTTACCTTTGAATTAGCTCCGGTGTATAAACGCATGGGTGTTGAGTTTATTCAGGCAAAAGCTATTGCCATTCATCCCGAAGGGAATAGCACCAACACCAGACCGTTTGTCGAAGTTGAATATACTGCTGCCGGCAAAGAAGGAACAACTTCACAAATTGATTATGATTTCCTGATTAACGCGACCGGCCCAAAACTCAATTTCAGTGCGACAGAAGGGCTTGGTCCAGAAGGATTTAGCGAATCTGTCTGTACATACCAACATGCCGGTCACGCCTGGGAGAAACTTCAGCTTTCGCTCGATAAAATGGCCAAAGGTGTACCTCAGCGTTTTCTGATCGGGACAGGTCATCCCACAGCGACCTGTCAGGGTGCTGCATTCGAATATGCACTCAACGTAGCCTTTGAAATTAACAAGCGAAAACTCAACCATTTGGCCGAAATGATTTGGATGACCAACGAATATGAAGTCGGCGATTTTGGTATGGGTGGCGCATTCATCAAAAAAGGTGGATATGTTACTTCCACACGCATCTTCACGGAATCAATTCTGGCAGAATACGGCATACGATGGATCAAAAGAGCCGGCATTACAAAGGTTGAGGATGGAAAAGTTCATTATCAAACGCTTGATGGTGAATCAAATACACAGGAATTTGATTTCGCGATGCTGATTCCATCCTTTTCGGGTGTGGGTCTCAAGGCATTTGATGCGAATGACAATGATATTACATCAGATGTATTTGCACCCAACGGATTCATGAAGGTGGACGCCGATTATACCGCAAGACCATTTGAAGACTGGTCAGTGGCTGACTGGCCCTCAATCTATAAAAACCCTAAATACGATAATGTTTTTGCTGCCGGGATTGCCTTCGCCCCGCCTCATCCAATTTCAAAGCCACTGTCGAACAAAAATGGGTTGGCAATTTTCCCAACAGCACCACGAACCGGAATGCCATCGGGAGTTATCGGCAAAATTGTTGCATTGAATATTGCTGAACAGATTAAAACAGGCGTGAAGGAATATCACCACCGTGCTTCTATGGGGAAAATGGGTGCAGCATGTATCGTTTCATCGGGTTACGGTTTGCGTGATGGGATGGCTGCTACCATGACTGTTTTTCCGGTAGTCCCTGATTATGAGAAATATCCGCTATGGGGCCGTGACCTGAATTATACCATGGGGGAACCAGGATTGGCAGGACATTGGATTAAACTGGTTTTGCATGTGATGTTTCTGTACAAAGCCAAAGGAAAACCATTCTGGTGGTTGATACCTGAATAGAATTCTGGCAGGATTGAGAAAATCATTTTTTATATTTTGAACTACAAATAAACAAAGGAATATGATCAAGAAAAATATTGTGAAAGGTTACAAAGATGAGGCCTATCCTCCCCTTCCAACGAGAAGCACACGTTTCTGGCGGAAATTTTTTCCATGGCAAATCATCAGGTTCTTCATATTGAATCTGAAAATCATGCGGATTATTATTGGTGGACACTCCTAAAGGGTTTCACAAAGAAAATATCAGGCCATTATTCACTTGGCCATATTTTAAATTCGACTGTTCGGGGGACTACGCCGAGCGGGTTTGCCGGTATCGATGACCCAATGATGAGTCAACTGGACGTGACTGTTTTTCCTAATCCCATAGTAGATAATACATTCACGATCCGGTTCAGCAGGTATATTGCTGATGAATTCACTGTCCAAATTATCGATTTAACCGGAAACACCATTTATACAACTGAAATTGCTGGTTCAATTGAAAACGAAGTATCTGTTGACCTGAGCAAGACAGATGGAATACGTAACGATATTTATACGCTTTGCATCATTTGCAAAGAAGGCAGTGTCTTCAGAAAAATTGTGCTTTTGTAATTTATTGTACAATCAATCTGATTGATTTCGTGAAGGTTGATGTGGTAATTCTGGTAATATACATTCCTGGACTTACCTTGGTTTTTACATCAGATGTATTCCAGTTCACCACATGACTTCCTGCATTAAATTGTTTGTCAATGATTACGGCAACAGGTGTTCCGGTGATACTATAAATGCTCAGACTGACATGATCAGCGGTTGAAAGTGTAAAACGTATGGCCGTATTTTCATTTAAGGGATTGGGGAAACACTCCATCAGAACATCAGCTGATGGATTTTCTGGTGCAGTAATTCCAACGGTATTTGTTACAACATCAAGTATGGCAATACCTCTGCTTAAACAACTAAGCCACAATTCGTAACCGTTTTCTTTTGTGATTACTTCGGCATCTATAATCTGAGCGTGCGGTAATCCACCATCCTCAACCGGAAAAAATCCAAAATTGATGCCATCAAACCAACCCAATCCGGTTTCATCAGATTCGCTGCTTCCAAAACTGGTAAACCAGATACGTCCGTCAGTTGTAAATGCAAGCGGTGTGATGCTTTCCCCGGCTATTTCACTGTTTGAAATGGTGTAAAATTCATAGGTATCATCTGTGGTGTTTAATCTGAACAAACCTTTGTTTGATCCAAACCAGACTATGCCATCATTTGCAGGGATAACGGTCGATAAAACATCGCTCTGCGGGTCAAGCTCCTGAAAATCAAACACTGTTTTTGAGTAACCGGTTACGCCATTGGTCCTTAAAACCTGATATCCGGTGCAAGCCCAGATGGTTCCCGGTAACGATAAATCATTTTCAATATTTGCTCCGGAGCCAATAATTTCGACTTCAGTCCAGCCATTGTTTTCGTAAAATTGAAGCGCATAATATCCACCGAGATTCCATAATCTGCCTTCAGAATCTTCGGTTAATCCTTTGGATTCAGAATAACTGCCGGGCAAAGCATAATAACCACTGGTATTCCAGCCATGGAGACCTTCATACATTGGATTGATGATCACATCACCGTTGGAAGGCCTGCGGTAAATTTCCATGGTGTTATCTGTTGGGAAAGGGAATCCATAACCCAATCCATAATTTTCTTCGTTAAATCCGGTCCAGTGTGTGCCATCGAATCGTTGAAAGCCTCCGACACCAGGGCCTGCGTTTCCAGTCATCCATACATTTCCCTCCATATCGATATCCATATCCTGCACCCAATAATCAATTTGTGAGCTGTTGGTGATACGGTAACGTTGCCAAAAACCGGTTGTTACATCGCGTCTGGCAGCACCGCCAACACCGGTTACCCAAATGTTTCCATCTGCGTCTATATCCAATCCATAACTGTAAGCACCTTCGCGCCATATTCCTTTACTTTGCCAGTTCTCACCATCAAATTGCCACACTTCACTGTTTAAGCCAGTGATTAATGCTTCGTGATTTCCGGTTGCTTTAAAGGCCCAGATATCAGCGACAATTTCAGATTCCGGTTGCTGAGGTGTAACCCAGTTTCCTTCCGGAGTAAGGTAATCTATTGAAAAGGGATTACCAGGCCCGGTATTTCTTAAGGCCCATAAGTTTCCCTCTTCATCAATACAATCGCTTCCGAGTAAGGCAACTATCTCACCGCTTTCATTGTTCTGAGGTAACAAAGTGAATAACTGGGTATCACTGTCGAAAGTTATCATCGTGTTCCATCCTTCACCATCAATCCAGACTTGATAACCACCGCCTGGTTTCACCTGAATGGAAAGGTTTTCACATGTTCCAATTAGACTGGGCCAGTTATTTGCATTGGAACCGTAATCCCATAAACGCCATGCATTGGTAGCAGGATCGAAATGCACCAGGCCACCGCCACCCCAGGTAACAGAATACACAGCAGCCCAGACCGAGCCATCGGGAGCAATATCAATATCCATGGTGCGGCCACCTGGGTGCAATGAGTTTTCAGAACCCCAGAATTGCAGCGAACTTCCGCCAACAGCAGGATCAAAATGCAAAATACCTCTCCATCCTGCCATCCAGATGGTTCCGTCGGCTGCTTTTGTCATTTCGCTGATACGCGACGCACCTACATCATAAATGCTACCTATTACCGGATATTCGACATTTGAATAGTTGATCCATTCATTTTCGGATCGTAAATATTTTGAGAACCCACCTTCTTCAAATCCAGGAGTATATGCGGCAATATATGGATTACCATCCGAATCAATCAACAATCCTTCAGCATAATCACCCAGTATTCCTGTATTTCCAGTGGTATAATACCTCCAGGAATAATTATAAGAAGTCTGTGCATGTGAATAATTTGAAACTAAGAATACTAGGATAAAAAGATAAATGCTTTTCATGGAAATAGTTTTTGATTGATTATGAAGCGAAAATAGTTGACGAATTCATCCAATGCCAATTTAAAATAATGAACTGGAATATTTAATGACTGAATGGGTAAAATTATGTAAAATGCAATATGATAATCGCTTGCAGTAGATATAATCTGCTGTTTTGGAACAGTTACCCGGATTCTGTCACCTTGCGAACTAAAAATAATACATTATCTCTTCATTTTTTCCTCAAATCCGTTGATAAATACTACCAGACAATCCTCATTGTTTTTTGGGTTCACCTTTTTAAATTCAGTCCAGTGCGAGTTGATCAGTCTACACATGACATGGCAATCTCGCCATTGTTGTCGAGCAAACTATAATGAACCGCAACAATGATACCATCGGGGTAGCCTGGAGACTAAGCCGAACGGGGCTTGCTACAAAATAGCACGGGCAAATATGTGACCTGGATATAAAACAAAGGAATACAAATGGCAAGGATTGCAACCTAGCTCAGCCTTTCCTGTTGAAAGCAGGGATCTCACCGAAAGTAAATCACGCGCAAGATGGTCAACTTCCAAGATTCACTAATTTCTATAAAGATTTTTTCATTTTTTTGAATCGAAAGTTATCTTAAAAGTGCAAGCGATACTGCATCATCGGAAAAACACCAAGTTGATTCACATTGGTGATTTCATTTGTCGATGGGCTGTAAGTCTGCATAAGAATATTGTTGTGATCAGTGAAATTTTCGACATAGAAAACCCATTCGTGCGATATTTTTTTCATATCCAGACGATAAGTAATTTTAAAATCGGCTTTGAAATAAGGGTCAAATTGTTCACTGTATGCTTTGGTTTCGTCGTATTTGGTTTGATGCGCTGCTTCTGAAGCGGCAATATCAATGGGTGTGAACCTTTTTCCACCGGCATAAGTAGCCTTCAGATCAACGTTTAATGAAGAAACCTCATTCAATTTAAATTCCTTACCGAAGAGTGCATTTACCACATAATTGCTATTGAAGGCGGTGTTTCGATTGATTCCGTCGCTACCTTTATATTTTGATTCGTAGAGCGAAACCGTTGTGAGATAATAGATTCCTTTGCTGAAAAACCGCTCAAGGGTAAGTTCTACGCCATAATTTTTACCTTTTCCACCGTTCCATAAACTGTCGACAGCACCAACGCCCCAATTGGCTCCTGTATTCAGCAAACTGAAAGATGACTGACGTAATTCGACCGGCACATCGTAAAGATTCTGATAATAAACTTCACCTTTGAAGCGGGTATTGGATGAAATACCCAAATTGTATCCAAGCACATATTGATCAGATATGGTCAAATCAAGGTTTTTATTGGTCTCAATCAATGAACCATCGCTTTGGTATGTTCCCAGATAGTAGGTTGACAAAGATTGAGCACTTGAATGACGGCCATATCCGGCACTAAATCGGTTTCTTCCGTTTGCCTGCCATTTTACTGCCAGTCGCGGTTCAAAACTTGTCGAACCATTTAAATCGGAATAAATATAATGCAATCCGGGGATAACACTAATCTGATCGTTAAACTTGTATACTGCCTCAAGATAAGGCTGATACATCGAAGCCCCATCCTGCAATTTTACATTGTAATCGATCACTGGCCTGAATGCCTGATCTTCCTTATTGTAAACATTCGACAACAAATCGAAACCCAGACGGTCGATCAAAAACCCAGCTTTCATTGCGAAATGCGCAGTAAATTTTTTGTGTGCAAAACCACTTAAAGATGTCCTGTACTCAGCATAATTATGATCGAGATAAGCATTCGGAATACCTGATTCATTCAAAGTGTCAATAACTGTCCCTCCGTTTTGATAAACACCTGATAACATGACTTTAAAGTATGTTTTTTCATTTACAAAATGTGTGTATGAAATTCCCGAGGTGGCCATTCGCGAACGGTTGTATAAATCCTGACCTTCACCGGAATACATATCCTGTTCGTCGTTTCCTTTGCTGTCGAGAATCGCAATTTCGCTGTTTCCGCTTACCCCAAAAACAGTTATTACTCCTTTTTTGGTCGGGAAATTCAATTTAAAAGTGAGATCCTGATATTTTGGAACCCCTGTTGTTCCAAAGTCGATGATGTTATCCATCAATTCCAGTGTTGAATACCTGAAATTGACTAAATAGGAGGCTTTATGATTTTTACTAAAAGGCCCTTCTGCACCAAGTTCGAAACCGTTGAAACCAACCTGAAACAAAAACTCGTGTTTTTCATTGTTTCCATTGCGCATATTCAAATCGAAAACACCGCTGATTGCATTACCATATTCAGCCGGAAAAGCACCGGTATAAAAATCACTGTTCGATAACAAATTGTTGTTCAGCATACTAACCGGACCACCGGTTGTGCCGTTTTCTGCAAAATGATTTGGATTGGGAATATCCACGTCTTCCAGTCTCCACAACAATCCACTTGGCGAATTTCCCCGAATAATGATGTCGTTACGCTGATCGTTTGCAGCCGAAACACCGGCAAAATTCATAGCCATACGGGCAACATCACCACGGCTTCCGGCATATTTTTCCGTTTCTTCAACCGTAAAAGTACGCGCACTCACAACGGCCATTTCATTGATGGTTTCTTCTTTCTTTGCATTTGCCTTAACCTCAATTACATCGCCTTGATACACATTCTCTTCCATGGCTATTTCCAGCACCACTTCTTTTACCGAATTCAGTATCAGATTATTATAAATTACTGGTTTAAAACCAACGCAGGTAACTTTGATACCTGCTCGGCCAACAGGAATTTTATCAATTCTAAAATTACCGTTCAGATCTGTTGTTGTTCCAACGAGCGGATCTGAGTCAATTAATATCACATTCACGCCGGGCAATGGAACTCTTGTTTCCAAATCGGTAACTCTTCCACGAATGGTTTGCAATGGTTGTCCGAAAACATTTGCCACTAAAAATATGAGCATCACTGAAACAAATAACTTTTTCATTTTTCTATAGTTTTTGATGCAGCAAAAATAATTTCACTTAAACATCCCGGACTTCAAAATTAGATGAAATGACGAAAATAGAAAATTAAAAATGTAAATAACAGGATGAACGGTATATTTCAATTTTACGATCAATGATATAACTTTTATGAGGCTTATTCATCGCAACACTCAAACCAAAATTTTAAAATACTGACATACTGATCATTACAATATTATCAACAAAATTACGCATTCCCGTTATAGCTTTAGCCGTAAGTGGTATAATATGACTACTTTTGCAGCCTTAAAAAAATTAACATGGACGAAGGCCCTTCGCATAGTAAAACTCACTATTAACCTACTGTAAGGGTATGTTCAGCATTCCTTACAGGAAAAATGTAAGGAAGAAAATGATCAAAATTTTTAAAACTTTTGGCGGTTATATCGAAACACCGCATGTTGAAAAAGGTGGTTGGATAAATATTACACAGCCTACACCTGCAGAAATCACCCGAATTTCAGAAGAATTTCACTTACCAAGCGATATCATCCGGGATATTTTAGATACCGATGAAAGACCTCGTTTGGAATTTGACGATGACTGGACCTTGGTCATCATCCGGATTCCGGTTAAAAGTGGAAACAATGGAATCCCATTTTACACAGTGCCTTTGGGCATTTTCATGACCGATGAATTTACGATGACCTTGTGCTTAGAAGACAATGGAATTCTTCCGATAAAAGAGCCTTCACCCTTTAGAGAACAATACAGCGAGATTACCGATGTTTACAATTTCATTCTTCGCCTTTTCTTGCGTTCGGGCAATACTTACCTGAATTATTTAAAGGAAATTAATCAGCAAACATCTGTTATTGAACAAGATCTGGAAAAATCTATTAAAAACAGTGAACTGAATAAGCTTCTGAAAATGGAGAAATGTCTCGTTTACTTCATCACTTCAATCAAGGCAAATGAAATTGTTTTAGCCAAATTACGGAATTCGAAGAAAATAACTTCAGAAATCAATGAAGATTTACTCGAAGATGCAATTATTGAAAATAAACAGGCTTTAGAAATGGCTCAGATATATTCTGATATTCAGAGCGGTATGATGGATGCCTTTGCTTCGGTAATTTCAAATAACCTGAATGTGGTGATGAAACAGTTGACCTTGATCTCAATTATCCTCATGATTCCAACAGTAATTGCAAGTTTTTTCGGAATGAATGTTCCCAATTACATCGAAAACTGGAGTTGGGGAATGCCTTTTATCTTTCTTGGCTCACTGATTCTTTCAATTTTTGGGGTGATGCTATTTAGAAGAAGACAATGGTTTTAGATTTGAATTCGCAGTAATAACCTGATTGTTAATAAGTTAAAATCATATAAGATACTACTAATACGATCTTTTATACTTCTTCTTTGTCCATGATTATATTCGGCGAAGGTCATCCAAACACTTTTATAATGAAATATACTACCCAAAATGAAAGCACTATCTATTTGGATAGTGCTCTATTTTCAGCTAATTTTGTCAATAAATAATTGAATAATGCAACGTTATAAGTTAGATGGCACATATTATTATTGTCCGGTTGATCTGACCCTTTCGGTGATTGGAGGTAGATGGAAGAGTTTGGTATTCTGGAACTTACGAAACGGGACAAAGCGTTTTGGCGAGATGAAAAAGATATTGGTCGGTATAAACGACAAAATGCTGACACAAGTGCTTCGCGAGCTCGAGAAAAGTGGTGTTGTCAATCGCAAAGTATATGAGGTAATTCCACCAAAAGTAGAATATTCACTAACTGAAGAAGGACAAAAGCTATTGCCAATCATGCAACTGATGAGCAATTGGGGCGAGAAGTTTGCTGATTGAAAGTGATATTTTTAAAAAACCTGTTGAAAAACTATTCGTTAATCAATAGTTTTTCAACAGGTCTTCATATTTATAAAAACTTGAATCTTGCTAAAAGAAATAATAAAACGCTAATAAAAGCCTCAGGTTGGCAACATCTGTATGGTTTGTATCGACCAATCCATTTGCTGCTGCTTTCCCATATTGCGCCGCTGTATATTCAAGTTCCGATGAAATACGCAGCTTTTCGAAGTTTGCTGTTACGCGGGGTGAAATACGAAATACATAATTAATATTGGAGCCTCGGCTATAATAAACGCCTATATTATCATCGTTCGTACCCATATTTTTGGAGAAACCACCAAACAGTCCGGCCTGAATTTTACCGTTTGTAGCTGCTTCAGCCCAAACAGACAATGTTTTTGTTGGGGAATAATTGTATTTCATTTGGGTAGGGTCAGCGATTGAAGAAATCGAATAACCGCCCAACATGGACTGGTCAAAAAGATTGTTACCAAGTACACAATAACCTTTGATTGTAAGGGTTTTCAAACGAAGTTTTGAATACAAAGTCAAAGCGTATGAATTTACTTTCTGATCACCGGCAAAATACAAACTGTCTTTGCCATCTTTTGTGTTTTTGTCTACCTGAGAAGACAGTCTGGGCGTCAATTGTTTGAATTCGCCACCAATACCAATCAGAAATTCATTTTTATTCTCCCAACTGCTTGCATATTGTATATGCAGATTCAAATCCGGAATAACAGAATTCCGAAGATATTTTGAGTTAACGCCATCAGGACCTGTGCTTGCGAAATCCCGTTGTGAAGCTGCTGCCACAATCACTTTTACATTTTCGACTTTTTTCGTCAACCGAATCTGTGGATTTCGTGAAAAGGCCTGAAATGGCGCACCGGTATTGAACGAAACCACATCAGGAAAACACTCCGGAATAAACATGGGATGCCAATACTGACCCACCAACAATTCCGTTGTTTCCCAGTTAAGTTTAATATAAGCATGACGCAATCTCAAACCATTTACATCACTGAAATTTCCATTTTCATTACCAAAAAAATCCGCTTCAATCAAAGCCGATGTTTTTGCTTTCAAAACATCCGGACCACTAATTTTTCCAGTAATCCGACTTTGAATAGACAGAATTCCAAACTGATCCTTTGCATTGATATCTTTTCCATTTAAGTCAGGTTTTTCATTATCAGGATAAAGCAGAAAATGTCCTTCTCGAATATTCACTGTTTGCCTTGAATCATAAGACAAATCTGTTTTTACAAATCCTGAAAGACTTATACCAAATTTTGGCTCGTCCTTTTTCTCCTGCGCATGGATAACCAATGATGATAATATCAAAAATACTAAAGTTAATTTTTTCATTTTGTGCATTTTATCTTTTATTTGATAAATTAATTACTAAAATCTTTTGTTGAATTGTCTTTCTGTGTCAGCAGAGAAACAACTACCAATGTAATTACGGCTAATGGAATTGAAATAATACCTGGATTGTCGAGGGGAATTGGTGCGTCTTTTGGTATTAATCCATATTTTTCATACATGGTGGGGGAGAAAAGAATAATGCCTATAGAGGTCACAATACCCACAAAAATTGATGATGCTATTCCCTTGGCAGTTGTCTTTTTCCAGAACAAAAGAAAAAGAATGGAAGGAAGATTTGCCGAAGCCGCAACCGCGAATGCCAATCCGACCAAAAAAGATACATTCATACCTTTGAATAAAATTCCGAGTATAATGGCAAAAATACCGACGCAAACTGCTGCAATTTTCCCTGCTTTTACTTTGCCACGATCGGTCATTTCGACTTGTAGATACTTATCGATAAAATCATGGGCTATCGCACCAGAAGAAGCAACAATCAATCCGCTCACTGTGCCAAGTACTGTGGCAAAAGCGATGGCTGAAATGATGGAAAACAAGCCAATACCAAACGATTTAGCCAGCAATGGTCCCGACATATTGCTGCTTTCAACATCCAATACACCATTGATCATGGCACCTAATCCCATGTAAAGTGTTAATATATAGAAGAATCCGATAGCTGCTATCGCCACAATGGTCGATTTTCGTGCAGCGCGCTGACTCGATACTGTATAATATCTTATTAAAATATGTGGCAGAGCAGAAGTGCCCAGAAACAGGGCGAGCATCAACGACAAGAAATTCATTCTGTCCCAGAAAGTTGCACCTACCTCTTTCGAAAGTTTATAAATCAAGCCTGGTTTCATGACTTTTTCGCCGGAAGTAACGTTTTGATTCCAAACCGTAACTTTATCATCTCCGTCCTGGAAAGTGTTTTTTGAAAAACGGACTACTTCACTGTTACCAACAATACGTAAAAATTCGAATGGACCCACCGGACCTGATTTAGAGACTTCTTTTCCATCTATCACAATTTTACTGAGATGACCAACTTGATAAAATTTTCTTTCCGATTTAGGTGCACCATTATACAGTTTCTCGCCATTTGATTTTGTAGTGGTATAAATAGCTTCCTCAAGGATAATCTTATCCTCTTTTTTATTCATATTGTACCAGTATTCAGTGCCATCTTTTTCAAGTTTGACAAAGGTTTTATTCCCTGTCTGACGCGTTGTTTTCACCTGATAATCCGGATTTGCGATGCTGATGTCTGTTCCATTCAGCATAGAAGCCTCAACCTTGTCAAATTTATGATAGTTTTCGTTTGGTGTGAGGGTAAAACCGTTGTTCAAAATATAAATTGTAAGAACAGTTGAAAATATAATTAGCAAACCTCCTTTAATAAACTGAACATAGGTTGTGCTTGTCATTCCGGCGGTGGCCACAATAAAAATCACAATGGAACCCACAATGAGTACCCCCATCCAATGCGGCAAACCGAGCAACGGAACTACCAGATCGCCAGCTCCTACCATCTGCGGAATCAGATAAAAAACTGAAACAATCAGTGTGCTGATAGATGCAGCCAGTTTGATATATTTCGAATTGAATCTTGAATCCAACGCATCCGTAAATGTATATTTGCCAAGCTTTTTTAAAGGTTCGGCAACCAAAAACAAGGCAACAACCCAACCGGCGAGATAACCGATAGAGTATAAAAATCCATCATATCCCGAATAGGCTATCATGCCACATATACCTAAAAATGAGGCTGCTGACAAATAATCGCCGGCAAAGGCAATGCCATTTACAGCCCAATGTATGTTTCCACCTGCAGCATAATAACTTGATGCAGATTTTGTTTTTCGGGCAAAGTAAAAGGACAATCCCAATACTAAACCAACAATAAACAAGAAAATTATTATCGCTAAATTTGATACTTCGTAAATCATTTCTTTCTGTTTTATAGATTAGTGCTTATTCATTCTATCTTCCATTTTTGTGCAGAAATAGTTATAGATAAAACCCATAACGATTGCAAGCACAATCAGACCGAAGCCATAGATGATGGCAAGGTTCTGCCCGCCAACGAATTCCAGACCCATCCATTCGGGCTTGGTCAATCCAATAAGCACAAATCCTGAATAAACCAGCGTGTAAATCACAAACATGATTACACCAAATTTTGCCTTTGCAGCTGCTGCTTTGTCGATTCCGGTTTCGACAACAGGTTCATGAATCATTTTTCCTCCGTTTTTATTTTAGATCTTAAGTAATAGTTAAAATATAATGTCTTATTTATTGCCAAACCAATAACAGTATAACTACTATAAGTTCAATCAGGTTTAACAACGACATTAACAACTTTACCACTTCCGCATTCTGTTGCCTCTTCGTTTGTCATTATTAATCGACCATTATAAAAGGCCTGATGGATAAACAGCGAATTACCAACTTCTTTAAAATTAGCAAAAAGTGTATCTGTCGTAATTTCTCCGATTTGAATAATCGTTGTAAAGTCACCTGGATTTATTCCGATAAGAAACTCGTATACTCCATTTATTTTCCCGTAAACAATGCTTAGTTCTTCTCCTGATAATTTATAAGCTTTTAAATCAAGGGTATCGAGATGTCCAGAAATATCCTGACTAAATAAATCATTCCCAGATTCATCGAAAAAAGAAATATTTTGTCCTGCGCATACATTTTCTCCTTTATCTTTACTACAGCTCATCGCAATCCAAATCATAATTAAGCAAAGAATTGACTTTTTCATATTAACAAGTTTTAAGGATGAATATTAATTATCATGTCTCTATTCCATTGATAATTTCTTCCAGTACCATCAGCCGGCTGTGTTAAATTATTACTACAATACCAAATGTCTTCATTAGATAGATTACCCCATCCCCAGTTCATATGCAAATAGTAAATATAATTTTTTCCGGTATAAGAAATATCGTGTTGGCAGCAACCAACTAAGCAATCAACTTCATAATTATCATATTCTTCCCATAAACCATCACTCACCCATGTATGTCCATTAAGGTAAATATACACACCAGCTACAATAATTCTTGTTCTGTATCCACCAAGCAGGACAGGGTATCCCCATTGCAAGTTTTCCATAATATCGTCAATATGATAACTATCAAGTGTAATAGAATTACTGTAACCAAAATCATCTCTAAAGGCATTTCTTGCAGAAAACGAATACGCCCAAGAACCATCACAGCCATAATGCATATTTACTTCATCTCCTATATCTCTCATTAGCCCTGCTACTTCATACGCACTAGTTGTTGTGGCGGATGGAGGATAAGTATTTAAGAGTATATTCCAATCATAGACAGCAGGATGCTCCCAATAATTCATTACTTGTGCCATTGCTGTAGCAACACAACCAGTAGGTTTATGCAAGCCATTACTATTGCATATTGGGGTATTTAAGCTATATGGTAAGTTTTGAGACCAGTGCGTTGTTAAAATACAATCGTCATAAATATTTACTACATGACCTATGAATGTTTCAACGCAATCATCCGGATCTATTATTCGTTGATTTTCTCCTTTCTGAAGATATGTTTGCCACATATTTGTTACATCATTTTCTACTTGTGCAATTGAATCAGTTTCTAATTCAAGGTTTAACAAAAATGTTTCAGTAACCCATTCTTTTTGACCGGGAAATAGTTGGTCAAAACAATTGATTGTAAATTCGCCCTTTTCAGAAAACGCATAAACTGGAAAATGCCGTATATCATCTGACAGTAAGATAAAACCCTCAGGCAATAGATTTACAACAAACAAATTATTGTCTTTGAGAGGTAATTTAAGATTGTTAATGCTTTTAACCTGATAGTTAGCTTTTAGATTTCGATTCTTTTCACTCATAAAATTACAAGCAAATAGACCAGATTCTTCATTGCTTATCTTAAATTTAGTTCGTTCTACAGTAGTTTTTATTTTTGTGTTCTCAAACGAATCAGAAAGTATGCTTTCATCCAATTTATTGCACGAGATAAGAGCAATCAAGAATACCAACTTAATTAAGAATAAATAATAAAATTTAGCTTTCATAAAAATTTGCTTTTTGTTTGCCCTACTTTGTTATGCAGTTTTCGGGTCTGTTTTTTCTGCCGCTAATCGCATTTACTTATCATATTGTTTTCGGTTGTTTTTGCATAATATGTATTAGTGTCAAAGATATTAATAAATAAATTAAAAATTATTTATTTAAGTTGTTATTAAACATTGTTTTAGAACAACTATTTTGTATTTTTGAATTATAATATTTCTATATGAAGTTTAGCAAGAATCACAATTGCGAAGTTTGCATTTTAAAGTGCGATATTTATTCAACCCTGGTTAATTCGGGCAGAAAGGCTGAAGAAATAAACCCTTTGCGTGCTATCATTAAACGAAATGAATTCATCTGCAAACAAGGCACAGAAGTCACTCACGCGTTGTTTTTGGTAAAGGGTTCCACCAAACTGTATATTGAAGGAATAAACAACAGAAACATCATACTGTATTTGTTGAAACCACCGGCATATATTGGCTTGCTTTCTTTTTTCGAAAACACCAATTACTCTTATTCTGTATGTGCACTTGAGGATTCTGAAGTTTGTTTCATCGATAAGGACTTTGTTAGAAAATTGTATATCGAAAACCATGCATTGCTTCTCAATTTGAACAAAGCCTTTGGGAAATCGGTTTCAAACATCATGAGGAAGATCGTTTCGTTAAACCAGAAACAAATTCGGGGAAGGTTTGCCGAAAACCTCATTTATCTTTCGGAACTGCACAATAATCACAAATTCCAATTGCGGCTTACTCGAAAAGAAATTGGAGAAATGTCGGCTATATCAGAGGAAAACACTGTCAGACTGCTTACCGAGTTCTCAAAAGAAAAAATCATAGATCTCAATGGCAGGGAAATTGAAATTTTAGATATGCCATTGTTGAAGAAAATAAGTGAAGTGGGTTGATTTTTAAATTATTAGAAGTCGTCAGCAAGACCAAAAACGGTAGTCTGCAAACAAATGATTACATTTGTTAATCAAAGACAAAACATAAGCTGTGCTATGAAAATTCAGTATTGTTCGGATATGCATCTGGAGTTTGAAACAAACAGTAAGTACCTATTAAACAATCCATTAATCGTTTCTGGCGAGGTATTGCTTCTGGCGGGTGATATTACACCGCTATTTGATGAACAGTTGAACAATCCTTTTTTTACCTTCATTTCCGAGCATTTCAAACAAGTTTTTTGGGTTCCGGGCAACCATGAATTTTATCACAAAGACCTTGGAGAATACCGTCAATCATACAATATTCAGGTAAGAAAAAATATAAATATCGTGCATAATATTTCTTTGAAATATAAAGGCATTCAATTTATATTCACTACTTTATGGTCAAAAATAAGTGAACAAAATGAAAAGTTTATCGAACAAAGGGTCTCTGATTTTCAAGTAATTTCAATGAATAAAAAGCCATTGAAAGTCCCGGAGTTTAACCAACTTCATGCAAATAGCCTTGGTTTTTTGAAAGAAGCGTTGGATTATAAAGCTGAAAAAACAGTTGTAGTTACGCATCATTTACCTTCAATGCTTTGTAACTACCCACCACACAACACAAGCCTGATTAATGAAGCTTTTTGCGTTGACATCACAGAAACTATCGAAAGCAGCCATGCAAATTTCTGGATTTATGGCCACAGCCATTTCAATCAAAAGCCGCTGATTATTGGAAAAACCATGATGTTAACAAACCAGCTTGGATACCTCGACCAATTTGAACACCTGAATTTTAAACACAATGCTTATTTCTCAATTTAAACTGAGGCATAGGTTACACCGAAATCCTAAAATCGATCTTTAGCTTATTTTGATAATCGGGAATAAGCGATAATACTTTTTTTAACAGATACAACTCAATTTCCTTCATTTTTTTGGTATTCAAGGCATTAGAAACGCCAGCGTTCATTTCTAATAAATCCACCTGATTTTTAAACCGAAGTTTCATCAGAAAATTATACGCATAGATGATTTCGTCTATAGTTGCTTCATTTACAATATGTTTCTCTTTCAAGGTATGCAATCTATCCAGCGTATTCGTGCTGTGAATATGGTTTTGAAGTGCATAAATTCGGGCAAACATAATGATTGGAACAACAGCACTTTTCAAATCTACCAAGTCGGCATGCTTATCAGATAAAATAATTCCCCCAGAAACATGCTGAACCTTAGTATTGTAAGCGTTGTGTGCAAGATGATATAAAAATTGAGGATTTGCTTTTATCCCAATCGAAACTGTTTCCCTTAATCTGGCTGTAAAAAATTCGTCACCAAAAACATGTCTGAAATCAAAAAAAATACTTGCATCCAACAAATTTTTAGGTTCGGGCGTGCTTATCCAGCTGATGAAATATTTTTCCCAAACACTTAGCGGTTTGCACCATTGCTCATTCATGGCCATGATGTTTCCCTTACAGAAAGCATATCCAATTTCATTAAGTGAACTACAAACTTTTTCGCCAAGTTTAATAAAGTAGGAGTTCACAGCAGGCTCACTTTCCTTCGCAACATCCTCAAAAATAATGGCGTTATCCTGATCAGTAAATAATGATTCCTCTTTTCGACCTTCACTACCCAAGCAGATAAACGAGAAGGCCACAGGCGGTTGACCCAAATCATCAATCGCCAATTCGATAACTTTTTGGGTTATTGCATCGGCAAAAGCCGTGGTAATATTTGTGAGATACGATGCCGAAACTTCGCTTCGGATGAGCGGTCGCAAAAGCAATTGAAGCTCCCTATTTTGATGTTTAAGTTTGTCGATTGTATCCGACTTAGAAATATCATGAACATAAAATGTTAAGGATTTAACTAATGTACCATAAATATTTTTCGTATTAAAAATGCCCGAAACGTCATTAAACGAATCCCTTACCAGTAGATGACTCATTCCCTTTTCATTACAAATCCGCATTGCATCCATCACCGTATTGTGCTCATTTATAGATACTATCGGCGAACTCATTATCAAGTATGCGGGATTATCAGGTTTTAGGTTTAAGTACAGAATTCTATTTTGTATATCGGTATTGGTAATTATTCCCAAGTAATTATTTTCATCTTTAGCAAGCAGCAAACAATCTGTTTTCTTTTTAAACATTGTTTGAATTGCCTGATCAATGGTGGCATCGCTTTCGATTTTGACAACCAAATCAAGGTATTCTTTTACGGCATGTTCCAACAGCAAATCATTTGCTTTTAGCTTAACAATCAATTGATTGGTTTGACTTTTTTCAAGCTCTTGCATACTGATGTCTTCGATAAGTCCATCACAAATCAAATCATCATCATTTTCATTTTGAACCGAAACAAGCGACAAGGATACAATGGTAAATTCACCAGTTTTTTTATGAATTTTCACCACTTGCTTATTTATAAATCCATTTTCTTTAATATTTCGTATCAGATTCTTTCTATCATCGGTGTCAACAATCAACTTAAGAAACTGAATATCTGTCATTTCACTGAAATTTTCATATCCGAATATTTGCAATGCTGTTTCATTGGCAAACAAAAGACCTCCTTTTGAACCCATGCTAGCTTTGAAAAAACCAACATTTAATGTGCTGATGATTTTTTGATATTCGAGACTTGTGAAATTTACATTTTTATCAATCGAAATATCTTTTACAACAATGATATTGACTGTTTTACCATAAAATATAGCCGTTGAAGAAGTGATAAGAACCTCGAGCAAATTGCCATTTTTACAACTTAAATTTAAATCAAATTGACCATCTTTAACGGTGTTTTTCGAAAAAACATCAATGATTGCCTGACTATTGCTTTTGCTTATGATTTCATTTAGGAAAATATCATTAAGTTCGAAAGATTCGTAGCCGGTCATTTTACAGATGATGTCGTTTGAAAAGGTAATTTTTCCGTCGATTAGCATAAGTAAACCTTCGGTGGCTGCCTCGACAAGCGTACGAAATTTTTCTTTTGTTTCATGCAGATCATCTACAACTGCAATTCGCTTGCGTTCAATACTTAAGCTTTGCTTGAGGATATAAATAAGTAGCAGTGCTAATAAAATGGATATTCCAAACGAAATCCATATCATTCTATTGGTTAATCTGGCAATATCTTTTTTAACATCATCAATATAAATTCCTGTCCCGATCACCCAATTCCAGGGTTTGAATAATTTTACATAAGACAATTTCGGAACAATATGCAGCGAGTCGTCTTTCCATTGCCACATATAATCAACATAGCCTTGTCCCGATTTATTAACCGTTTGAACAAATTCAACAAAAAGTTTTTTTCCATGAGGATCAGTGAAAGTACTCAAATCTTTCCCGTTCAAATCACTACGAAATGGATGCACAACCATAACAGGAGTCATATCTGTTATCCAAAAATAATCTTTGTTTTCATCTCCATATCGAAGGTGTTGAATACATGTTTTTGCCGTTTGCTGCGCTTCATCGCGTGTCAATAATCCTTCTCTTTCATCTTTTTCATAAACCGACAAAACACTCCAGGCAGTATTCGTTATTTCCTGAATCATTTCGCGCTTGTTGTTCATGATATCCTCCTGAAAACGGGGAATAATGATTAAAAAAAAGGACATGATAAACAATAAAATTGAAAGGATTGTAGGAAGTATTATTTTTAAATAAATTTTTCTCATAACTTTCAGTATCAGGACAAACAATACGCATCAAATATATGATTAAATATTTCAGGATAAAGACGATACTTAAAAATAAACTCTCCAAAAAACAGGACAACAGACATTTTTAGTATCCTTAATCTAACATTCCGTAACTTTGGCTCACACTTAGCTTAGAATCACACCTATTCCAAAATAGAATGAAAAACCGCAAACTAACGAAAAGACCGCGTAAATCGGCTGTCTCCCGTAAGGTTGGACTGTCGCCGGGTAGTCTGGTTCATATTGGCACTATCAAAACTGAAAGCACCAAAGTTGATATTATCCAATATAAAAACGAAATTTTCGATGAGATTGAAAATATTAGCGTTGATAAAATTCCGGATTTTTTATCCACTGATAAAAACACCTGGATTCGCGTAACGGGCTTGCAAGACACGAAAACCATCGGTGAAATTTGCGCCATTTTTAACATTCATCCTTTGGTAATTGAGGACATTCTGAATACCATTCACCGACCGAAAGTTGATTATTTAGAAAACTATATCTTCTTATCTTTCAAGACGTTGCATAATGATTCCGCAGAATACAATCTCAAATCGGATCAGGTAAGTTTGTTGCTTTTCAAAAATATATTAATTACTTTTCACGAAAACCCACTTCCAATATATGAACCAATTATCGAACGAATGCAGCTTCCAACAGGAAGGTTAAGGACGCGCGGTGTTGATTATTTATTTTATGCCCTGATCGACGTAATTGTGGATAATTATTATGTAACCATCGAAACAACAGGCGATTATATCGATAATATCGAAGATTCCATTTTTGAATATCCCTCAACAGACACCCTTGAATCGATTCAACTTGTTAAAAAAGACTTGCTTTATATCAAGAAATGCGTATTTCCGTTGCGTGAAGCGTTAAATACACTCATTAAAATTGACACCGATCTGATAGAACAACAACAAATCCGATATTTGACAGATGTGTACGATCATTTGATGCAGGTTTACGAAAATATCGAGTCGTTTCGCGACCTAAATGCCGGGTTGAAAGACATTTATCTTTCCTCTTTGAGCAATAAAATGAATCAAATCATGAAATTGCTGACCGTCATTTCAACCATTTTCATTCCACTAACTTTCATCGTTGGCCTTTATGGGATGAATTTTACAAATATGCCGGAAATAGAATGGAAATACGGCTATTTATTTGTTTGGATTGTGATGGTGACTACTACTATTTTTATGCTTCGGTGGTTTATCAAAAAGAACTGGCTGAGTATCAGTAAAAAACGAGAAAAAGAACCAATAAAGATGAACACAAATCCAATGCCTTAAGAGCGATAAAAACAAAAAATTCAAGCATTTTCAATACTTTTGCCGCCTAAATCAAGATAACTTATGGTACTTTGGATTGTTCTTTCAGTGTTGTTTTTTATACTTTTCGTTAATCTTTATAAAAAATACAAACTCGTAAAAAATCACAACCCAGCCAACGAAAGTGCTGCATTAGTGACACTTACAGACGCTAACTTTAAAATAAAAACCACAAACGGACTTGTTTTGGTCGATTTTTGGGCAGCTTGGTGCAGTCCTTGCCGTATGCTCGCTCCAACAATAAGTGCCTTAGCCGACGAATTTAAAGACAAAGCAACCATTGGAAAACTCAATATCGACGAACAAAAGAAAACCGCGGCCGAATTTGGAATCCGGTCGATTCCAACCGTAGTTTTGTTTAAAGATGGCAAACCAATCGAGAAATTTGTCGGTATAAAATCGCAATCGGCTTATAGCAAGGTGATTAAAAATCATTTGGCCTAACTTCGAATTTCTTCCTGAACCATTTTCGGTAAACTACTTACAACCAGCTCATAAGAACGGTCAATCCATGTTTGAATTCTTGGAATATCGCTATTGAAATCAATATCAACCGAAATCCAATGTTTTTTATTCATGTGGTAACCGGGTCGTGCTTCGGGATAACGATCAATTCGGTCGATAACTTCTTCAGGACTCGCTTTGATATTAATTGAAAGCGGCCCTTCGAGGTTTGCCAACAAAAACATTTTATCCGCAACCTTAAAAACCAATGTATCATCACCAAAAGGAAGACCTTCGGTAACGGCCTTTTTATCAAGACAATAGCTTTGGATATCTTCGATGTTCATGCTATAAAAGTAAAATATCTTTTTCAATACCAAAATAAAAAAACGCCGGTAAATATTGAATTCACCGGCGTTTATATTGTAAATGAAGCAGTTATAAGCCAAAAGCTTTTTTGATATTTTCGACAAAATCCAATTTCTCCCAGGAGAAAAACTCAACTGTTTTGAAGTATTTATCCACACCATTAACCTTTTTCGTTACGGTTGATTTATCCTGATAATATACTTCTACTTCTTTTGAATACGAATCGCGGCCAAAATGACCATAGGAAGCCGTTGGTTCAAAAATCGGGTTTTTCAGTCCGAATCGTTTCACAATAGCATAGGGGCGCATATCATAAATGGATGCTATCTTTTCTGAGATTTGTTCGTCTGTCAGTTTTTTACCGTTTCGATCGGTAACATTGCTTGTTCCGCGTGTATTGATATAAAAACCAACAGGTTGTGCAACACCGATTGCATAAGCTACCTGAACCAGCACCTCATCACTGACACCGGCTGCAACCATGTTTTTGGCAATATAACGGGCTGCATAAGCAGCCGAACGATCTACTTTTGAGGAATCTTTTCCTGAAAAAGCACCGCCACCATGCGCACCACGTCCACCATACGTATCAACGATTATTTTGCGTCCGGTTAAACCGGTATCGCCATGCGGACCGCCAATCACAAATTTGCCTGTTGGATTGACGAATAGTTTGAAATCGTTTTTAAACAAATTTCTGATTTTCTGAGGCAACAATTTCTTCACACGAGGAATCAAAATCGTTTCAACATCCGATCTGATTTTGGCCAACATAGCTGTTTCCTCATCAAAATCATCGTGTTGTGTCGAAATAACAATCGTATCGATACGAACTGGTTTCCAGTTGTTTGCGTATTCAACTGTTACTTGTGATTTGGCATCCGGACGGAGATATTTCATTTTTTTGCCTTCGTTACGAATGACCGACAACTCATGCAGAAAAATATGAGATAACTCGCATGTCAAAGGCATATAGCTCTCTGTTTCGCGGCAAGCAAAGCCAAACATCATTCCCTGATCACCGGCACCTTGTTCTTCTTCGCTTTTACGCACAACACCCTGATTAATATCGGGTGATTGTTCGTGGATTGCTGACAATACACCGCACGATTTTGAATCGAACTGGTATTCAGCTTTTGTATAGCCAATTCGTTCGATTGTACGGCGCGCAATGGTTTGAACGTCAACATAACCATTGGTTTTCACTTCGCCGGCCAATACTGCCAAACCTGTGGTTACCAATGTTTCGCAAGCTACTTTCGATTCGGGATCGTAGCGTAACATTTCATCTAAAACTGCGTCTGAAATTTGATCCGATACTTTGTCGGGATGACCTTCTGAAACCGACTCGGATGTAAATAAATATCCCATTTTTTTAATAATTAATTTGTAATTAACTAAATGGATAAGAGGCGATTGGCAAGCTAATTTGTTTTAGCATTTTTTTAAAGTGGTTGCAATCAATCAAATCTTTCCACGAATTTCATTCCGGCTCAAGCCAGAAAGATTCATGCAGCAAAAATAGATATTTTATTCGAATGAGGAGCTACAATTTCTTAAAAAACATATATGGCTACAACGAAACAACGAACACATTCGTAATATTACAAATGGTTGTTTGGCCACCCACAACAGTTATTTGTTCAAGTTCAGGATTATTTAATTCACCCGTGCCATTCCAACCTACATAGTCGCCATAGCTCCATTTTCCATTGGCATCGGCATCTTTCCAGATATCAATATAATAGTTTCCGGGCGCAACGCCAACCATATTATAAGCCACCTGCGATCCTTCATCACCAATATCGACACTTTGTAAAGGGATATTCTGTAACCACTTATCATAATCGCTATAAATACTGACTTTCGTTAAATAAAGGTTTCCGATGATATTTTCAGGCACTTGAATATACCCTGAAATTTGTGTGGCAATCTCTTTTGTGTTCAAATATGCTTTCGCGCTTACTTCTCCCCCATTACCGTCATTCACAATAATCGTCACTGTATCTGTTGTCCAGGCTCCGGGAGCAGTCCAAATTCCAATGTATTCATTACCGGTAATATTTCCGCTAAATGCTTGATAAGTAAAAGTAAGTTTGTCATTATCCGGATCAGATGCTTCTACTTTGACTTTGGCTGTTCCGAAAGCATAAACGGTTTCCGGATTTACAATCACCGATGTGATGACAGGGATTTGATTGGGCGTACTTTTTGTACAAGATTGAACAACAAATACTTGTGATAACAATACAAACATCGAAAAAATCCAACTTAAGCAACAAAATCTACTTTTCATAAATAATCATTTTTACTAACCCATTTTCAAATTTAAAATCTACGCAACTAAACGCCTTATTAATCAACTACAAAAGTAAATTTTAAATACAAATACAATTGAGTTTGTTATATTTAGTCTTTGGTAAGCCTTTGAAATGACTCTTCCATAGTGTTTTCTTCACGATGCATCGAAAGTATGGCAAGTTTATGATTTACAGCCCATTGCATGAGTTCTTGCTGAAGCATTTCGATATTGTCACAACTGATTTGCCATGAATTTGATGAAATAGCTTTTACCTTTGTGATGGAAGCCAATGACTTAAAAAGAGACTCATTTATTGGTTTATTAAATTCCACAATTAACACATTCTGGTTGTTTGATTTTATAATATTCGACGTTTTATCGTCGGCTACAATTTTACCTTTGTTGATGATGATGGCTCTGTCACAAACTGCTTCCACTTCCTGCATGATATGGGTTGACAAGATCACTGTTTTTTGTTTGCCCAATCTAATGATCAGATTTCGAATATCAATCAACTGATTTGGATCGAGGCCTGAAGTTGGCTCATCGAGAATCAGTACTTCAGGATTATGCAAGATAGCTTGAGCTATTCCAACACGTTGACGAAAACCTTTCGACAGTGCGCCGATTTTTTTGTGTCGTTCGTCAGTAAGGCCGGTTTGTTCGATCATTTCGTCAATGCGTGCTTTTGTCGATTTACCTAATTGATAAATACCGGCGCTAAACTCAAGGTATTCACGCACATAC
>CANNKD010000025.1 GCA_947505205.1 Bacteroidota bacterium
GAAACTCTGTCGAAACAAGTTGATACAGCGCGTTTTGAAATGAATGTTGGCAAGATTTACACGGACGCATATAAACGTGTGACTGTTACAGGCGGCTATAGTTATCCTGATGCCAACAAGGCGTTGATGGATAAAATTGAAGAAGGCTCACTCATCATCAATTACACCGGGCACGGTGGCGTAAATGGCCTTACCGATGAAAAATTATTCTCGATTGGCGATATCAAAGGATTGACCAATGGAGAGAAAATGCCATTTTTTATTACGGCCACCTGCGAGTTCAGTCGCTTCGATAACCCGGAATTTGTTTCGGCCGGAGAATACCTTTTGTTAAATCCAAATGGTGGCGCAATTGCCATGATGACCACCACGCGCGTTGCATTCTCACATTCAAATTTTGCCTTGAACCGTAAACTTTACGATGCCATTTTCGAGCGAACTGACGTTCAAATGAAACGGCTTGGAGACATTATACGTATTGCAAAATCACCTGCAAATGAAAATATCAACAACTTCACATTATTAGGTGATCCAGCATTGCGAATAAATTATCCATCGAAAAGAGTGATCACCACTTCAATCAATGAAAGCACCAATCTCTCAGTTGCTGATACAGTTCACGCTTTATCTTCTGTTCGTCTCGAAGGGAAAATAGTTGATTTTGAGGGAGTTGAAATCACACATTTCAATGGCTTTCTCGATATCAAAATGTATGACAAGAAAACCACCTATCGTACTTTAGCAAACGATCCAACGAGTAATGCTACTAATTTCAATTATTTCAGTTTGCTTTTATACAAAGGGCGTGTTTCGGTCATTAATGGTAAATTCAGTGCCGAATTCAAACTACCTAAGGACATTTCTTTTAACTACGGGAAAGCAAAAATCAGTTATTACGCAGTAGATACCACTACTTTCAACGATGCAACCGGAACTTTTGGAAACTTCGTTGTCGGTGGAACAGATGAAAACGTGGCAATCGATGAAAATGGGCCCGAGATTGAAATGTATCTCAATAATGCCAGTTTTAAAAGCGGAGATGCTTTGCCTAACGACGACCCAACGCTGATAGCGCATATCGCTGATCCACAAGGTATTAACTATCTAGGAGAATCGATTGGCCGCGATATTGTGCTCACTATCAATCAACAAAGTGCCAATGCAATAATTCTAAATAGTTTCTTTCAACCTGAGATTGACAACTTTGGTTCCGGTGATCTTATTTTCAAACTAAACAGCCTTCCGGCTGGCTCGTACCAGCTTGAATTGAAAGCTTGGGATCTGCACAACAACTCATCGGTAAAAACTATAGATTTTGAGATCAAAAACCCTGATAATATACAACTTACGAATGTAATCAACCAGCCGAATCCCTTTTCAGAACAAACTTCTTTTTCATTTAATACCAACCAAAAGGATGGACTTTTTGATGTATTGATTGATATTTTTAATAGTAAGGGAGATTGGATAACGAGCATCAACGCACAGACTCAAACCTACGCATCTAAATCGTTTCCAATAAGTTGGGACGGAAAAGATCACAATGGCAAACAAATTGCAGTCGGCGGTTATGTGTATCGGATGCACGTTTCTGACCAGTTTGGAAAATCATCAGAAGTAAGTCAAAAATTTATATATATCAGTAAATAAGTATTTTAAAATTCAAAAGACCCAATCACAATAATACAAAAGATAAATCGTTATTTTTGCAAACTTTCTATAAGCTTAACTATATTTATGAAATTAAAAATTCTTCTCATTTCAATATTATTCGTGTCTTTTGCGGGCGCTCAAGCACAGACATACAATGAACTAAATGGCCAGGGTGGATTAAATGTTATTACAACCGCTGTTCCTTTTTTGATGATTGCGCCCGACGCACGGGCAGGTTCTATGGGCGATGCCGGAGTTTCTTCTGAACCGGATGTTTACTCAATGCACTGGAATCCGGCGAAATATGCATATATGGCAACAGATATGAGTGTTGGATTATCCTATAGTCCATGGCTACGAAATCTGGTTCCTGATATGAATCTGGCTTACCTCACATTTGCAAAAAGAATTGACCCAATGTCAACTTTTGCCGCTTCGTTGCGTTATTTTACGCTTGGTGATATTCAATTTACAGACGAATTTGGAAATGACAACGGAACTTACAGTCCGAATGAATGGGCTGTTGACGCAACCTACTCACGCAAACTGACAGATAATCTGTCAGGTGCTGTCAGTGGTCGGTTCATTTATTCTGATTTAACCCAGGGACAATTTGTTCAGGGAGCCGAAACATCTGCCGGATGGTCGGTTGCAGCCGATGTTGCTGTTTATTGGCGAAAAGATGTGAATTGGTTTCAGGACATCAAATCAAATTTCGCCTGGGGAGTGAATATTTCAAACATTGGAGCCAAATTAGGATACAATCAATCGAGCATTAAAAAAGATTTTATCCCAACCAATTTGCGTTTCGGGCCAACCCTCACTTTAGAAATTGACGACTACAATACCATCGCTTTTTCACTTGATATCAATAAGTTATTGGTTCCAACGCCACCTATTTACAAACGCGACTCACTTGGAAATCCGATTCCAATACCTGGCACTGACAATTTTGAAATTGAGGCAGGTATGTCGGATGACGTTACTGTTGTTAAAGGAATGGTGCAATCATTTTACGATGCGCCGGGAGGTTTTAATGAAGAAATGCGCGAATTTAGTTTCGCTTTCGGTACCGAATATTGGTATAATAAAGTATTCGCCTTGCGCGGAGGTTTCTTTTACGAAGACAAAACAAAAGGAAACCGTAAGTTCGCTTCACTGGGAGCCGGACTTCGCTATAATGTTTTTGGATTGGATTTCTCATACCTTATTCCGGTAAATTCCAAGACCAGCACTGGAACGAATCCTTTGTCAAATACACTGCGGTTTGCACTCACTTTCGATCTGGGTAAACTACCGAAAAAAAATTAGTTGTTTAATAGGTTTTGTGAAGGTTCAGGAAATTTCCTGAACCTTTTTTTTGACTCATCTTTTTGCAAAAGCCATGCGCCACACATCATCTGTATTAATAATCTTGCCTTACTTACCAAAAACCGCTACCTTTGCCGCCCATTTACCGGGCAAAGACATTCAAATCTAATAAACACACAATTAAATGATTACAGTTTCAAATCTGGGTATTCAATTCGGAAAAAGAGTTTTATTTCAGGATGTTAACATGAAATTTACACCCGGCAATTGCTACGGCATTATTGGTGCCAACGGTGCCGGAAAATCAACTTTCCTGAAAATGTTAGCCGGTGACATTGATTATTCGAGAGGAAATGTGAGTCAAGGTTCAGGCGAAAGAATGTCAGTTTTAAGACAAAACCACTCCGAATTTAACGATTTTACAGTTCTTTCAACGGTCTTGGTGGGCCACGCAAAGTTATGGTCGGTGATGAACGAAAAAGATACAATTTATGCCAAAACCGATTTCACGGATGCAGACGGTCACAGAGCATCTGAATTGGAAATGCAATTTGCCGAAATGGATGGCTGGAATGCGGAAAGCGATGCTGCAAACCTTTTGAGTGGCCTTGGCGTGAAGGAGAATATGCATCATCAGTTTATGCATGAGCTAACGGCAAAAGATAAAGTAAAAGTGCTTCTTGCGCAGGCACTGTTTGGTAAACCGGACAACCTTTTGTTAGATGAGCCAACGAATGACCTCGATCTTGATACGGTAAACTGGCTCGAAAACTATCTTGCAAATTTCGATAATACCGTGTTGGTTGTTTCGCACGACAGGCATTTCCTCGATACCATCTGCACACATATCGTTGATATCGATTTCAACCGTGTTCAACAGTTTCCGGGAAACTACACTTTCTGGTACGAATCGAGCCAACTTGCTTTACGTCAGCAACAAACTCAAAATAAAAAAGCCGAAGATCGAAAAAAGGAGTTACTCGAATTTATTGCCCGATTCAGTGCCAATGCGTCCAAATCGAAACAGACGACAAGTCGTAAAAAAATGATTGAGAAGCTGAATATTGAAGAAATCAAGCCATCTACACGAAAATATCCCGGTATCATTTTCAATCCTGAACGGGAACCTGGAAATATGATACTTGAAGTGAAAAACATGGGTAAAAGTTTGAATGGAACGGTTTTATTCAAGAACCTGGATTTCACCATGCAGAAAGACAATAAAATTGTTTTTCTTTCGAGAGACACACGGGCCATGACTGCTTTATTTGAAATATTGAAAGGTCACGATCAGCCGGATAGCGGAAGTTTCGAATGGGGACAAACTATCCTGAAAGCCTACTTACCATTGGAATACGACGAACTTTTCAAAACTGATATCACGCTAACCGACTGGCTTTCTCAGTTTTCACAAGACACCACAGAGCCGTATATTAGAGGTTATCTTGGTAAAATGCTTTTCTCGGGAGACGAGATTTATAAAAAGACAAATGTGCTGTCGGGAGGCGAAAAAGTACGTTGCATGATTGCCCGTATGATGATTCGCAACGCCAATGTGATGCTCCTCGATTCGCCCACAAACCACCTCGATCTTGAATCAATTCAGGCATTTAATAATACTTTGATTAAGTTTAAAGGCAATATTCTGATGTCATCACACGATCACGCTTTTATTCAAACGATTTGTAACCGCGTTATTGAAATTGGACCTAACGGCATGATTGACAAACTGATGGAATATGACGATTATATCAGTGACGAACGGTTGAAGGAACAACGGGAAAAACTTTACAATTAGTTTACTACCAATACATTGAAAAATAAATCAAAGTTCACCTTCAAAAAACTCATCCACAAAACCTACTAAAAAAAGTTTTTCGGTAGCGCGTGTTATGGCTGTATAAAGCCATCTCAGGTAATTGCGATCAATTTGCTCCACCTTGCTGATTCCAGCATCCACAAAAACCTGTGGCCACTGTCCGCCCTGAGTTTTATGACAGGTAAGTGCATAAGCAAACTTAATCTGCAAAGCGTTGAAATAAGGATTTGTTTTCATCTGGGCATAACGCATCCGGCGTGTAGGGATATCCATATAATCTTCTTCGACAGCAGATGCCAATCGTGCAAAATCTTTTTCACTCAGAGCCGGAGCATCAAGCATCAAGGTATCCAACAACAATTTCACCTGCAAAGAAGGTTCATCGGGGTAATCGATCAATGTGATTTGTGCGTCTGCAAAGCGAAAACCATATATTTCTTCAATCCGGTTTATTTTCTGAAGCACACAAATATCTCCATTCGCGATAAAACCGCCTCCTTCCTGATCCTTAAGCCAGAAATAGTTATTTTTCACAACCATCAACAAATCACCAGAAGAAATTTCTTCTTCCAGTCCTAAAACCCTTTGCCTGACAGCCTGATTATACATATTCGCTCTACGATTCGAACGGCAAATGATTACTGCTTTTGAGTAAACTTTACCACCAAAAGCTGAATAAATCAATTCCTCAAAATCTTCACCATTCACTTTGATAGTATCATCAAAAGCAGCGAGACTGAAAAACGGCACTGAAACATCATTTTCCAATAATTTATTACGCAATATAGTGGCATTGAATAAGATACCTGATTCGAGTGATTGCCGCATTACTTCGGTCAGTTCAAATTCGGCAGCTGTAATTGAATATGCCGATTTCAAATTGTTGAGTATGAGTGCCGGACTTGTTTCCAGTCCAACCGGCGGCAACTGGGCATGATCGCCAATGAGTAAGATTTTACAATTCTCGCCTTCCGCAACATATTGCATGAAATCATCTAGTAAATTATGATACGAGAAAGTTCCGCTTTCGGTACTATTATCTCCAATCATGGATGCCTCATCGACAATGAAAAGTGTATTACGATGCTTATTTTCAGTCAGATACATTTTATAACCTTCGTCAGGAGTTGATGTTTGGCGATAAATTTTACGATGTATCGTTGAGGCAGATTTCGAGGTATATGAGCTTAAAACTTTTGCAGCACGGCCGGTTGGTGCCAATAATACATATTTCATTCCAATTCGTGGCAGCACCTCAACAATTGTGGTCACCAAGGTGGTTTTACCTGTTCCGGCATAACCTTTCAATAAATAAACAGGATTTGATTTTTCAGTAATAAGAAATGCTGCCAAATGTCGCATCACAACACGCTGACCATCAGTTGGTTCAAACTGAAATGAACTCAATAATAATTGAAGAAGTTTTGCATTATCCATTGTTAAAACGGATAACCGATACCAAAATTAAACCTCGAGTGCCCGAATTGGAGTTTATCAACCATCCAGCGATCACCTTCAGGTCGTGCCGGATCGCACAATGGAGCCGCAAAATCAAGCCGAAAGAGAAAAAATGAGAAGTCGAACCTCAGACCAATACCGGCATCAACGGCAAGTTCTTTATAAAATGAGTTAATATAAAACTTTCCTCCCGGCAGGTAAGAGTTTTCGTTTATCGTCCAAATATTACCAATATCTGCAAATATGGCACCTTTCACAAAACTATAAATCGGGAAACGGTATTCGGCACTCGTTTCTACCTGAATATCTCCAATTCGTTCCACATCCTGGGTGCCATTATACGCTCCAGGTCCCAATTCACGAAATAGCCAGCCACGCATGCCATTCGCACCACCGGCATAAAAACTTCGTTCGAATGGTATTTCCAATGAGTTTCCATAAGGTATGCCCGATCCAAGTACTGCTCTGAATACCAGACGATTATTTTCGGTAAGCAGGCGATAATAGCGAAAATCAAAGTCAACCCTGAAAAATTGCGCATAAGGTACGCCCATGATCTCATGTTGTTGATTGGTTGTGTCAACAGGCATACTGTTCTTGAACAATGACATCAAATTTCCGGATGATTCGAAGTTCACACGAAAATAAAAGAAATCATTTATCTTATTTATATTCTGATTGTTAAAAATGAAACTATATTTCAAACCAATGATTAAGTGGTTTGAATATTGGTCTTTCATCCGCTGGTTGGTTTCTTTGTCAAGCTCTGCCTGAAAGGCCGCACTTGGATTAACTTTTACGGAATTAATATTAACCAAAGTCAAAATATGTTTTGTTGTCAACGAAGTCATCCAATCGTAACCAAACGACAAATTGATGATAAAACGCTGATAATTAATGCGATTTTGTGAGTTAATACCAGTGGTGACATTGGTTTTTGGTTGATAATCGCGGACAAAATTCTTTAAATAAATCGGACTTAAAAAGCGAGGAAAAAAGACGGTTGCATCGATACCAAATTCTGTTGTGTTAAAAACGCCATTATCTCCCGTTTCCGTAGTGGTTCCGGATAACTGCTGTGCCTCAAAACCACCGTTTACTCGAAAGCGAAATTGCTCAGCACCTCTGAAAATATTCCTGTTTTGATACACAACGCTTCCTTTCAAACCCAGATCACCACTCGAATTTGTTCCTTCAACCTCAACGGCATAACCACTTACTTTATTTCTTTGTAATAAAATATTGCAGTCAATCCAATTGCGTCCTTCAGTTGTGAAATGTTGATCCAAAACAGTGGTATCAAAAGCGATATTTGTGTTTCCGTAAATTTTAAAGTTCGATAAACCGCGATAAGTATCCTTTACCTTTGAAATGCTAAATGGTTCATTATCTTTAATATGTATTATCTGGCCAAATCGTTTTGGATTTATTCGGGGATTGCCTGCAAAAATAAAATACTGGGCATGTATGGTTTTTTCATGCGGATCTATAACCTCAATTTGAACGGTGTCAGATGGTAAAGTACTGGTATAAAATGGATTATATAAAGGGAAAATATTCACCTGATTGATGAAATATCGTTTATGGTCAGCGAACTGATAATCACCATTTTCGTCTGCTTTTTTACTTTTCACATTTTCGATACTCATCTTTATCGAAAGTTGTCTGGAAAAATTATTACTATCAATTTCGAAACGAATCATATCGCTTGAAAAGAAATAATATCCATTGTTTTTCAAAAATTCAGTGATTCTATCACGCTCATTGCCAAGCTTGTAGGTGTTAAAAACATCTCCAACTTTAAATAAAGAGTTTTTATTATTTTCGGCAACATAACCTGCCAATGCCGAATCCTGAATTTCTGATTCAATTTTTGAAATGGTATATGGCCACGAAGTCTCAACTTTGAAAATTAATTTTATGGTATGGTTTTTTGTCTCGGTCACGGGTTTGACAATCGCATGCATATAACCCACATTAGCAAGGTAACGCTGCATTTGGTCGGCATTTGAAGTGGCAATATATTCATCGTAATAAACCGGTTCTTCACCAACGGCTTTATGAAACCATGCCCAAAGCTTTTTCGTTTTTTTCGGCTCCGTTTTATAATAAACCCATAATTTATACCGAACGCCTACTATTGAACTATTCGGGTTTTGTGTAACAAAATTATAAAGTTCTGATTTATCGAATGATACCTTTTTCTGATCAACAACAATTTCGTTTTTCGTGATAATATGGCGACCTTTCGGAACCAATCTTCGCGTAGTGCAAGATGAAATGAAGATTGAAATGATTACTAAAAAAAGGACGCAATAGATTTTCTTATTCACAATTCAGCAATAATGATAGGTTTAATTCAGAGCAAATTTAGACAAATTTTGGTCAGTTTAATTGCAAAGTCACGAAACGCTGATAAATAAAAAATAAAGCCACAGATTCACAGATTTCAATTAATAATCTGTAAATCTGTGGCTTATAATCTAAAAAACAATCTTTATTTCTGTGGCCGATCGTTCACAATCACCATTTCATCAATCAGATTTTGTGCGCCGGCATATTTGTCAATGATCAGCATCACATAGCGGATATCGACATTGATGGTGCGTTGCAATTTGGACTCAAAAGCAATATTTCCGCTCATGGCTTCCCAGTTACCATCAAATGCGAGGCCGATCAGTCGTCCCTGACCATCAATTACCGGACTTCCTGAGTTTCCGCCGGTGATATCGTGGTTCGTCAGGAAGTTCACAGTCATTGTTCCGTCAGCATTTCCATAAGGACCATAATCTTTTGCTTTGTAAATCTCTTTCATTCTGTCGGTTACCATAAACTCACGAACCAAAGGATCTTCTTTCTCCATCACGCCATCTAAATTCGTTGTGAAATCGAAATGAACCGCATCGGCAGGATAATAATCTTCAACGGTTCCGTAAGTCAAACGCATGGTTGAGTTTGCATTTGGATAAAACTTGCGGCTGGGTTGCATATCGCGCAATCCGGCCAGGAAAAGCCGGTTTCCTTTTTGAAGATCAAACATGGCAGTTTCCGTTGACTTTTGCAAAGCAGTATATTGAGTCATAAAGGCCTGCATCATGAGATAGGCAGGATCTTTTTCGATTGTTTTTGCTGAAGGTTTGGCTAAAAAAGCATTCACTTTATCCGGACATACGAAAGTTGATTTTTTAAATATCTCAGCAGCCATCGCGACAAAATCACCTTTGTATTTGGCAGCCAATTTCGTAAAATAAGTCGGTTGATGGTTAGGATTTACGTTTTTCGAAAACATAGATAACATGGTGGCAAGCATATTTCTGTCAACTTCACCATTAAAATCTTTAAACTGACCGTTTACACCTCCTTGCAACGATTTAATTTCAGCGGAAATGGCTTCAGGAGTTGATGCTTTATCAGCCAACAACTGTTTCAATTTATCAAAACGATTGGCATAACCAAGCACTTCGCTGCCACGTATGATCGCTTCCGAATAATACAAACGACTTACATTGTATTGCGTAATAACGTCATAAGCACCTGCTATTAAGGGTAATGCGCTACCATATTGCGCCGTTTCCATTGGACTTGCATCCATCCAGGCGTTGAAATCGGCTTCGATACGTTTCTTTTGATCAGCTACTTTCAGTCGTTTCAGACCTTTCGTCTGACCTATGAAAAACTTCCAGTAATTGGCAGTTCCGGCATATTTTGAAGCATATTGCAAACGTACTTTTTCGCTGGCATCCATACCTTCACGCATCACACGGAGTTTTTCTTCACGAATCTTCACAATGGTCGGACCGGTTTCTTCAACGGCCATGTCAACGCCCCATGAAGTGAGGTAACGATCTGTGGTTCCTGGATTTCCCATGATCATTGCGAAATCGCCTTTCTCAATTCCGGCAATAGAAACAGGCAATGAATGACGTGGTTTGTAAGGTTTGTTGTCGGCACTGTAATCGGCAGGCTGGTTATCGGCATTGGCATATACACGAAACATCGAGAAATCACCAGTGTGACGTGGCCACATCCAATTGTCGGTGTCGGCACCAAATTTTCCAATAACTTCGGGTGGTGCGCCAACAAAACGAATATCTTTAAATGTCTCATATACAAGAAGATAAAATTCATTTCCTTCGAAATAATCTTTCACGATGGCATTGTAATGTGTGCCGGCTGTGGCTTTCGTTTCTATGGATTTACGATTCTTCTTCAGGATTTCGGCGCGTTCAGCTTCGGTCGTTTGTTCAGTTGTTCCAGCCAACATTTCGGTGGTTACATCAGCCATGCTAATCAAAAACTGAACGGTCAAACCGGTTGCCGGAATCTCTTCGGCCTGCGATTTTGCCCAAAAACCGTTGGTGAGATAATCATGTTCAACCGAACTCACCGATTGAATGGATCCATAACCACAATGGTGGTTGGTTAGGATTAATCCCTGATCGGAAACTACTTCGCCGGTGCAGCCGCGACCAAAGATCACGATGGCATCTTTTAAACTATTATGATTTACACTATAGATTTCTTCTGCGGTGAGCTTTAGTCCCATTTTCTGCATATCGACATAGTTCAACCTATCGATAAACATGGGAATCCACATTCCTTCGTCAGCCGTGGCCGAAAAGCGCATCAGACTTAGGAAAACAACAAACAATACAATGATTTTTTTCATTAATTCGAGATTTGATGAGTGATTTTAAGAACTTTCTGATTTTGGCTGCAAAGCTACGGTTTGCCGAGGAAAGATTAAAGTTTATTTTGAGAAGGATTGTTATATATTGAGCGTAAAGCTATTCCAATTCCCATAGTTTATTCTTAAAATAATCTAATCGGAAACATTATTTTCAAGCTTTAATAATGACTCGATAATCTGGAATCATACAAACTTTACAAAAAGTTTGCTATTGTTTTACAATCCTGATTTGTGTTTTCGATTGATCCGGCTCGGTTATGGTCAGATTATAAATACCTTGTTTTAAAGTACTTATATCGACTAAGATTTTGGCTTTTTCGCAATTCATTTCCTTCATAAGTTTACCCGAAAGGTCAAATAATTCAATATGCCGATTGCTATTATCAACAAAGTTAATATTGATTTCATCTGTGGCCGGATTCGGATAAATGAGATAGGTTGTTTTGTTTTCGTTTATCCCGACAGTAATATTTATGTAATCGGTTTTTACCTCGGTATCGCTTCCACCGGGGCCGGTGGCTTCGAGTGTAATTGTGTATGAACCTGTGTTAACATAAGTATGCGTCGGGTTTTGATCAGATGTCATAAAACGATCGCCAAAATCCCAAAACCATGATGTGACATTTCCTTGAGTCAGATCTGTAAAACTAACAGTAAGTGGAGCATCACCCGAAACCGGATCACCAATAAAATCAGCTATTGGAGCAGGTGGATTCGTGACGTCAATATAGTTGGTCTTAATTTCTGTATCGGTACCGCCCGGTCCACTGACCGTTAAACTTACGGTATATAAACCAACATTAATGTAAGCATATGTCGGATTTTGAAGCGTACTTTGTCCTCCATCACCAAAATCCCAGCTATAACTTGTGATTTCACCCGTGGAAGTATTGGTAAATTGCACATCTAGAGGCCATTCTCCAGTTAAGGGTAATCCGCTGAAACCAGCCACTGGTGTGGTTTCATTAACAGTGATATAAGCTGTTTTCACTTCCGAATCTGTACCTCCTACACCGGTTACCGTCAATCCAATGGTATAAACGCCGGCATTTTGATAGGTATGTATCGGGTTTTGGACCGTTGATGTTCCGCCATCGCCAAACGACCATGCCCATGTGTTGACTTGGTTTATGGACAGATCGGTAAATGTTACCAAAAGCGGTTTGTTGCCACTTGTTGGTGTTCCGCTGAAATCAGCAATCGGAGCCGGTTCAACAACCGTAATATAATCTGTTTTTAATTCTGTATCAGTTCCTTGCGGACCGGTTACTGTGAGCGAAACGCTGTAAACACCGGCATTTTGATAGGTATGCGATGGATTTTGCTGCGATGAAGTGTTTCCGTCACCAAAAGACCATGCCCATATTGTAATCGTATTTACAGATAAATCGGTAAACACGACATCAAGTGGCTTGTTCCCTGAAGTTGGCGTAGCACTGAATTCAGCCACCGGAACCTGATCGACAACCGTGATATAATCTGTTTTCTGTTCGGTATCACTGCCGTTAGGACCTGTAACAGTTAATGAAACAGTATATAATCCAGCACTCAGATAAGTGTGAGCAGGGTTTTGCTGGGTTGAAGTTCCTCCATCACCAAATGTCCATGACCAGCTACTTCCGGCATTAACGGAAAGATCTGTAAAGGTGACTGTTAAGGGAAAATTACCAGCTGTTGGCGTACCACTGAAATCAGCTACAGGAACAGGATTAGTCACCTGAATATAATTCGGTTTCGTTTCTATATCGGAACCAGAGGCATCATTTACCGTCAGAGAAACAGTGTAAGAACCTGCTGAATTATAAATATGCGTTGGGTTTTGTTGAGTTGATGTGCCTCCGTCGCCAAAAGTCCAGGCCCAGCTGAGAACGGTTCCTACCGAAAGATCGGTGAAACTGACATTTAAAGGTGCATTTCCCGATACCGGTGTTCCACTGAAGTTGGCTGTTAATACCGATCCGGAGAAATTGATTTCTGCAATTTGAGTTTTAAGAACTCCGCCTGATCCAACGTACTCTGTAGTAAACCAGAAAGTATCATCATCAGATGGATCAACAGACATATTGGAATAATCGCCCCAGCGTTCGGCAGCTGTTTGAACATTATTTCCGGTAATTAATACTGTTTCGGCAATATCCAGAACGCCGGAAGCAAGTGCGTTTTCTGTAGCTGATTGTCCGGTATAACGTATGCCTGGTTTCATGGTTGAACTTGAGATGGAATAACCCAAGGCAATTTCATGGCTGGCATTCATCGCAATGCTACCCATCCAGCGGTGATGCGCATCGGGGCCATAGGTACTTTGCTGTCTGATAGACCATTGTCCGGTTGTTTTTTGAAGTTCGTACCATCTGATACCGGCATGGTTGGTAGCATCCAGATCAACAGTATGCATACACATGATTGTTTGTGAGCTTCCGAAATTACGATATTGTGCACGAAACATCAGAATCATTGGAATAGCATCCAATTTTTGACTGGTTCCCTGCTGCGGGATGTTTTCCCATGAATTACCAAAGTTGCTGTCGAAAGCCGGTACATTCAGTTGCTGAACCCTGTTGAATGTTGCATTTGACGCATCTCCCCAGTCAACCGATAGTTCATAAATCCATAATTGATCGGTTCCGCCACCAATGGCATCGTCGTTGATGGTGATAAACATTCCGGGTGAACCGTCCGGTGCCTGTGGACCATCGTTATCGAGTGGCATTATTGTATGAAATCCATCGATGGTTGTAGGTCTCCATGGGTTATCGAAACTTACCATTTGTGGCGAAGCCTCGCTATTAAGCATGGCATCGCGGTCAAAGACATAAACATCTTTGCCACTGCTGGTATTGGTGGCCATATAATAGCCATCTCGCCAAATACCAAATTTTTCATAATCAGGCATACCTGTCATCACAAACGACCAACGATCCCATGTGCTTGTTGGATCATCGGATTGAGAAACAGCTATTAACATTCGGTCAGGGTTACCCGAGATCGAAAACTCAACAGCCAACCACACATCGGCATCGTCATCATATAAAATCAGCGGGTCACCATCGTTGTAACTAGCTCCCGGAACACCTGCAAACAATAGATTCATGTCAGTTGGTGCCACCACTTGTGTTCCCGATTTGTTCCAAATGGCATAAGTACAATTCACAGTTTGCATATAATGATCCGGACCTGCGGTGCCGTTTGCATCCGGTGGAAAATAAGGTGAGTTTTGACCGGCGAAACTTAAAACAGTTTCGCGGTTTTGATTTGTTCCCATTTGATGTTGCCAAACCGGATCAGGTCCTTTGGGTAGGGCGGTGGCAGCAAAAGGATACAATCGTTCACTCAAACCTTCGTTTCTTTTCTTTTTGGCAAATTTTTGATGTAGCTTAAATTCAGCTTCGGTCATTGCCGGAAAATCACGAATCGGTCCGATTACATCGTGAAAATCAGCACGAATTACTTCGTCGGTTTTTATTGGGCCTTCCTGAGCTTTTAGCTGTAACTTTCCTATTAGAAAAATACATAAAATAGCTGTTAATAATGTTTTTCTATTCATCTGATACTGAATTATATGATAATATATATTGACTCTAACTTAATCACAAATTAATGTCTATTTTCATGAAATAATGAGCCTTTAAGTACAAGATAATTAAATCCGATACTGTTTTCAAGAATCATTTCAGTACAAAGATAATTCAAACACATTCATTTTGTCTAATTTCATACTTTTACAATAAAAACCATGGAAAGATGTGAATGGCCTTCAACCAATGCTTTGATGATTGAATACCACGATTGCGAATGGGGAGTTCCTGTGCACGATGAAATAAAACTATTCAAATTCTTAGTACTAGAAGCTTTTCAGGCTGGATTAAGCTGGCAGACGATACTTAACAAACGTGAGAATTTCCGCAAAGCATTTGATAAGTTCGATTACCTGAAAATCGCAGCATACAATGCGGCGAAAGAGGAAGAACTCACGCAGGATGCCGGAATTATTCGTAATCGGTTAAAGATAAAAGCCACCATTGGAAACGCGAAGGCTTTTATCAAAATTCAGCAAGAATATGGGAGTTTTGATCATTTCATCTGGCAGTTTACCAAACACAAACCCATCAACAATCACCTGACAACACTTAAAGAAATGCCAGCAAAATCAGCAGAATCAGATGCAATGAGCAGAGCTTTAATGGCTTATGGATTCAAGTTTGTTGGCAGCACAATTTGTTATGCATTTATGCAGGCCACCGGCATGGTGAATGATCATCTGGCGAAGTGCTTTCGCCACGAAGAAGTCAGAAATATGTAAATTTTTACAAACTAAATTTTACAATATCAGCAATATCCATATCTTTGTTGTGAAATATTAAACATAAGACATGGATGCTGTTATTCGTGTGATAATCGTTGACGACCATGAAATTTTTCGCTATGGTTTAAAATTTATTATCAATAAGTTAGAATATGCTAAAGTTGTTGGTGAAGCAGGTAATGGGATTGAATTTCTACATTTGCTCGATCGACAGGAAACAGATTTGGTCTTGATGGATATCGAAATGCCTGGCATCAAAGGTGATGAAGCAACCAGGAAAGCGCTTGAAAAATATCCTAATCTAAAAATAATTGCCCTTTCAGGCCATGTCAACGATGCAAATATACTTATGATGTTGGAAGCAGGTGTGAAAGGTTTTTTAATAAAAAATATTCATATCGATGTATTAGACAGAGCATTACAGGCTGTTTACAATGGCAAGACCTACTACAGCGAGGAACTTTGGGACTATTTTACAAGAAAATCATTACACGAAACAAAAGCCGAAGAACGAATTAATTTTACTCCACGTGAGATGGATGTACTCAAATTATTGGCCACGGGGCTCAATAGCAAACAAATTGGTGAACAATTGTTTGTGAGCGAACGCACAGTTGTTGGTCATAAATCGAATCTGATGTCAAAAACCAATAGCAAGAATACCGTCAGCCTTTTATCCTATGCAATACGTAATCAACTGATTACAATTTAGTTCCACAAAACACTTTCAAATTCAAATTCTTTTTTGCGTAAAATTACTGCATTCAATTTCCTGATTGTATTGGTTATTTCATTGTTAATTCAGTAACAATGAACCTATTGTTATTCAATTAACAATATTACTTTTGTACTTTAATTGTTATTTTATTCACAGTTATAATAAATCTAATTAGTCAGAGCAATGAAAAAGGGTAAAATTCTTGTGGTGGATGATGACATGGATGTGATCGCCATTTTGGAACAATTGTTAACAAACGAAGGTTACGAAGTTTATGCAGCTTTCAATAAAACCGAAGGTATCAAACTTGCACTCAGCATCAAACCCGATCTTGCCATTCTGGATGTTGTAATGACCACCCAATACGAAGGCTTCGAAATGGCGCGTGAATTCATCGACAATCCTGAATTAAAAGGCATTCCAACCATTATGGAAACGTCTATTGAAGTGCTTATGACCACGAAACCAGCTGTGCAAGCGATGGCGCGTGAGTATCGTAACGATCCGAATTACAAAGAGTTGCAGGTTATTCTGATCCGAGATATTGTCACAGGAAAGGCTGGAATTGATTACCGTTCGGAGGACGGGAATTCTGTTTGGGTTCCGGTTGATGGTTTCGTGCGCAAACCAGTTGACAAAGACAGGATTCTGGCCGAAATCGACCGTGTTTTAAGCAAAAAGACGGCTTCAATTGCATAATTCAAATTTTATAAAAGATAAAATCGATGAAATGAAATAACATTTTAATGTTATAAACAACTCATATTTAGATAATTAAATCATGGAAAACAAAGTTGAAGTCATATTACAGCAATATCCTAATGCAGGGCGCGACAGTTTGATTCCTATTCTTCAGGCAGTTCAAGATTCTGATGGATTTCTATCAGAAGAATCAGTCGTTCAGGTAAGTAAACACTTGAAAATGCCTGCAAGTAAGATATTTGGAGTCGCCACTTTTTACAATCAGTTTCGTTTTACGCAACCTGGAAAAAACCATGTGATGGTTTGTCGTGGAACCGCATGTCACGTGCTTGGTTCTGCCACAGTTTTGGATGAAATTGAAAGACATTTAAAAATAAAACCAGGGCAAACTTCAAAAGATAAGCTATTTAGCCTTGAAGTTGTGGCATGCATTGGTGCCTGTGGCTTGGCTCCTGTAATCAGTATTAATGGCGAATTTCACGCGAAAGTGACAAGCCAAAACATCAAATTCATCTTCGACTCTTATAAAAACATGGAGGAAAATCATGGTAGCTGATAAATTATTTTTGATTGAAAATGTCCTGAAACAGAGCCTTAAACCGAAAACAAATGCATTGGTTGAAGATCAGCTTCGACTGCTGCGTCACGATATAAACATCAAACCGATTATTTATGTCGGAGCAGGAACTTGTGGACTTGCTGCCGGAGCCGGTGAAACAATCCATCAGGTTAAGAAATATTTGAAAGAAAAGGGTATCGACGCTGAAATTATCCAGGTTGGATGCATCGGATTATGTTCTTCCGAACCATTGATGGACATTAAACTTCCTGAGAAAAAACGTATTTCTTACGAAAAGGTAACTGGCGATAAAGTATTCGAAATATTGGATTCTGCGTTTTCTGAATCCGTTGCAAATCATCCACTTCTCGGACAATTTGAATCTCAACAAAGTGAAAAAAGCTGGGAAAATATTCCGGCCATCGAAAACCATCGTTTTTTTAAGCCACAAATGCGTATTGTACTCGAAAACTGCGGTTTGATCGATCCCGAAAGTATTGAAGAATATATCGCCCTTGGTGGATACAAATCCTATTTGAATGCAATAAAAGTATTCAGCCGCAGTGAGTTATGCGATTATATCGAGAAAAGTGGCTTGCGCGGACGCGGCGGCGGAGGTTTCCCAACCGGAAAAAAATGGAAATTCGCGCTTGGAACAGATGCTGATCAAAAATTCCTTATTTGCAATGCCGATGAAGGCGATCCGGGTGCATTTATGGATCGGGCTGTTATCGAAGGCGATCCACATAAATTGCTTGAGGGAATGGCCATTGCGGCTTACGCAATCGGTGCAACCAAAGCCTATATTTACATTCGCGCCGAATATCCGCTCGCAATCGAACGACTTATAATCGCAATCAAACAAGCAAAAGATTATGGTTTAATTGGTAAAAATATTTTCGATTCGGGCAACGATCTCGATATCGTCATAAAAAAAGGTGCAGGAGCGTTTGTATGCGGCGAAGAAACAGCACTCATAAACAGTATCGAAGGAAAACGCGGAATGCCTCGTCCCCGGCCACCATTTCCGGCCGTGAGCGGTTTGTTTGGAAAGCCAACAATTATCAACAATGTTGAAACTTTATCGAATTTACCAACGATTATTAAAAAAGGTGCGGATTGGTTTAATTCAATGGGAACAGCCACCAGCAAAGGAACAAAGGTTTTTGCGCTTTCCGGAAAAATTGCCACCACTGGCCTGGTCGAAATACCAATGGGAACAACCGTACGCGACATCATTTATAAAATTGCCGGAGGCATTGTGAATGGAAAAAAATTTAAGGCTGTTCAAATGGGTGGCCCGTCGGGCGGCTGTGTCACCGAAGCCAATCTCGATATCGAAATCGATTATGAAAACCTCATCGCGGTAGGTGCCATGATGGGTTCAGGCGGAATGGTTGTAATGGACGAAGACACTTGTATGGTTGATGTGGCAAAATTCTTTATGGATTTTATCCAACGCGAAAGTTGCGGAAAATGTATTCCATGTCGTGAAGGTACGCGTCGCATGCTCGAGATTTTAGAGAGCATCACCACCAAGCCAAAAAACCGCGAAACACATGAGCCATTGGCCCGAATGAAAGGCGTGATGCAGCTGGAAAGCCTGGGAAGAGTCATTAAAGATACTTCCTTATGTGGGCTTGGACAAACGGCTCCAAACCCGATGCTGAGCACGTTACATTGGTTTCGCGATGAATATGAAGAACATGTATTTGATAAAAAATGCCGCGCCGGAGTATGTCAAAATTTACGGGATTATACTATTGAAGTGGACAAATGTACGGGCTGCACCGTTTGTGCTAAAAAATGTCCGACAAACGCCATCATCGGAGCAAAAAAACAAGCACATTTTATCATTCAGGAAAAGTGCATCAGTTGCAACAGCTGTTTCGAAGTTTGTAAATTCGATGCTATAAAAGTTAGTTAATCAAGTTTTTACGATAAATCCAGTGTAAATGGAAATCCATATTGAAGTAAACAACAATACCATCATCGCTCAAAAAGGCGATACCATTCTCGATGCTTTGAAAAGTCATGGCATGAGCGTCCCGACACTTTGCCATTTGAAAGGTTTGCTGCCAACAGGCTCATGCCGTATGTGCGTTGTCGAGTGCGAAGGACGGAAAAACCTTGTGACTGCCTGTTCAGAACCTGTTTCAGAAGGAATGAAAATACATACCCATTCGGCCCGTGTGATCGAATCCCGTAAAACAATTGTTGAGTTGCTGCTTTCGAACCATCCTGACGATTGCCTTTACTGCGAGCGGAATGGCAGTTGCGAATTGCAAAAATTATCAGAAGATTTAAATGTACGTGAACGACGCATCAGTGGAAAGAAAAACAATTACAAACTTGATGTTTCGAGTGCCAGTATCGTTCGTGATCCGGCCAAATGTATTCTTTGTGGTCGTTGCGTTCGTGTTTGCGAAGAAATAGAAGGTGTCTCGGCCATCGAATTTGTTGGTCGCGGAAGCAAAACCTGTATCAACACAAGTTTTAATCATGGCCTAAACGTCTCATCCTGCGTAAATTGTGGTCAATGCATCATGGTTTGCCCAACAGGTGCTTTGAAAGAGAAACCACATATTGCAGAGATAAAGGAAAAACTATCGGATCCATCAAAAAAAGTCATAATTCAATACGCGCCTTCTATCCCTATTTCATTGTTTGAGGAATTTGGTTTTCAGCCCGGTGAAGATGTAACAGGCCTGATGAATGCAGCTTTACGTCGTATTGGCTTCGATTTCGTTTTCGATACTTCCTTTTCGGCAGATCTTACCATTATGGAAGAAGCGTCTGAACTCGTGCATCGGATTTCGAACGGAGGAGTTTTGCCCATGATTACAAGTTGCTGTCCGGGATGGGTAAAATATGCTGAACAGTTTCAGCATGATTTAATTCCAAATCTTTCAAGCTGTAAATCGCCACAGCAAATGATGGGTGCAATTATCAAGAGCTATTTTGCTGATGCTGAAGGCTATGATCCGGCTGATATCTATTCTGTTTCAATAATGCCTTGTACAGCGAAGAAATTCGAACAACAACGTGAAGAGATGACACAAAACGGCATTTCAGATGTTGATGCGGTGCTCACCACTCGCGAACTCGCCCGATTAATTCGTTTGCATGGCATTGATATTCATAAACTTAAACCTGAATTGGCAGATTCACCACTCGGAACACGTTCGTCAGCCGGAAAGATTTTTGGTGTTTCAGGAGGTGTGATGGAAGCGGCAATCAGAACAGCACATTATTTTATCACCGGAAAAGAACTTTTGAAATTTCAGGTAAACGCTGTTCGCGGATTGGAAGGTCGGAAGGAAGCGAAAATACAGATTGATAAACTCGAAATAGGTGTGGCAGTCGTCAGCGGACTTAAAAATGCAGAAATTTTACTTGATGAAATTCGCAATGGCCGCACCGATATTCACTTCATCGAAGTAATGGCTTGTCCGGGTGGCTGCATCAATGGTGGTGGTCAACCCATCGGAACCGATGAAAAATCTATCCAAACTCGCATGAAAAGTTTGTATGAAATTGATGAAAATGAAGCAATTAAAGTCTCACATAAAAACCCCTATATCATCGAGTTATATCAAAATTTTCTCGACAAACCTCTCGGACAGAAAAGCCATCATCTTTTACACACGAAATATCAATCAAGAGAGGTAAATTAATAAGACGTTAGAAACACGAAGTTAAATTGTGAATTAATTGAATATCAAGGTTGTACATTCTAAATCGCAAAATAAAAATGTCAAATTCTCTTTCAACTTTTCAACTTCGTGATTCTAACTTCTAACCTTTAGAAACACAATATGGCACACAGCAAAAAACATAAGCAACTGGTTTTCACGGTCAAAGACCGATGCCGTGTTTGTTATACTTGTGTACGCGAATGTCCGGTTAAAGCCATTAAAATAATAAATGGACAGGCCGAAGTTGTTTCGGAACGATGCATTGGCTGTGGCAATTGTGTGCGGGTCTGTCGCCAAAAAGCCAAGGTTTTTTTAGATCAGACAAAGGAGATAAACGCGCTGCTTGCCAGCAATAATAGACTGATCGCCTGTATAGCGCCAAGTTTCTCGGCCGAATTTATAGAATTTTCAGATTATCGCATTTTTGTAGGAATGGTGAAAGCACTTGGTTTTCATATTGTTACAGAAGTGGCTTTTGGCGCAGATATGGTGGCAGCTGCCTATAAGGAATTATACGAGAGCAAGAATGAATCAGGCATCATCACATCCGATTGTCCGGCTGTTGTTTATTATATTGAACATTATCAGCCCGAATTGATTTCTCATTTGGCCCCGCTTGTCTCTCCCATGGTAGCTGTGAGTCGTTTTTTAAAGATGAAATATGGTGATGATGTTCAAATAGTGTTTATTGGACCATGTATCGCCAAAAAATCTGAGTCGAATGAAATTGATTATGCATTGACTTTTACCGAGTTAAGGTCATTATTCAATTTGCATGCGATTGAACCTGAACGAATTATCCCGGTTGATTTCGATCCACCACACGCCGGACAAGGCGCGATATTTCCGGTGAGCCATGGTTTATTGCAGAATATGAACGTAAAACACGATCTCACCAAAGGAGATGTTTTGGTTGCCGAAGGACGTATAAACTTCAAAGAAGCACTCAGTGAGTTTGCCAATGGCGATCTTCAGGCGAAACACCTTGAGTTATTGTGCTGTGAAGGTTGTATTATGGGTCCCGGAATGTCGGAAAACGGAAAAAAATATATTCGCCAAGCATCCATCTCGAAATATGTTACCCAAAAACTTGAAACGATTGATTCCGATTTACATGAACGTTATCTATCGGAATCCAAGATTATAGATCTTTCCAATTCTTTCTTGAATATGGATCGCCGCACGAATAATCCTTCAGAGGTCAGCATTAACGAAGTGCTACAAAGTATGGGAAAGAAAAACCCTACTGATTATCTCGATTGCGGTGCCTGCGGTTACGATAGTTGCATCGATCACGCTATTGCCGTAGTTCAGGAAATAGCCGAAAATGAAATGTGCCTGCCTTACACCATCGAGCAGTTACACAAATCGATTCAAAAGATCAATTTATCAAATCAGGAACTTGAAAGTGCCAAAGAGGCTCTCAAACAATCTGAAAAACTTGCTCACATGGGACAACTTTCTGCCGGTATTGCTCATGAACTCAATAACCCGCTTGGTGTCATTACCTTGTACAGTAATTTATTGCTCGATGCTGAAGAAAATGAAAGCAACCGCAGCGATCTGCATTTGATTGTGGAACAAGCAGATAGATGCAGAAAAATAGTAGGTGGATTGCTCAATTTTGCCCGAAAAAATCAAGTAAGATTGGTTGAAACCGATTTGGAAAAATTCGTCAGACGCAGTCTTGAATCGATCATTTTAAGTGATGGTATTTCAGTGAAATTGGATGTTAAAATGACTGACAATCTGGCGTTTATCGATCAGGATCAGATGATGCAGGTTTTGACCAACCTCGAAAAAAATGCTGTAGAATCCATGTCTGACGGAGGAGAAATCACCATCACACTCACCGACCAAGATGAAGACGTACAAATCTCCATCAGCGATACAGGAAGCGGTATATCAAAAGAAAACATGGACAAGGTTTTCACACCATTCTTCACCACAAAAGAGGTTGGCAAAGGCACCGGTCTGGGTTTGCCACTTTGCTACGGCATCGTGAAGATGCACAACGGTAAAATCGATATCATTTCAAATAACAAACCTGAAAATGGAGCCACAGGTACCACATTTACAATAAAAATACCCAGAAACCATTGATATTTAATTAAATAAAAAAATGTCGAATCAAAAAAAATTAATTCTCATAGCTGACGATGATGCTGATTACCTCTTTCAACTCGAATCGATGGTAAAAACCCTTGGTTTTGAGGTAATAACAGCTGATGGACAGCAAAATGCTGAGCAATTACTCGAAAAAGTTAAACCCGATCTGGCGATCTTCGATTTGATGATGGAGACCGAAGACAGTGGCTTTTTGTTAGCTTACAAAGCGCGGAAGAAATATCCCGAAATGCCTATCATCATTGCCTCGGCAGCAACTGCCGAAACCGGATACAGCTTTGATATGCACAACAATCACGATTCCGACTGGATCAAGGCAGATCTTTATCTGGAAAAAGGTATTCGCAGCGATCAATTGCACCGTGAAATAAATAAACTGTTAAAGCTGTGAAAAAGCTTGAAGCCGGAAGCACGAAGTTGGAAGCACGAAGTAAAAATTTAACTTATCAACTAAACTCAATTTTTCTTGCCACGCTTTGCTCGAGCATCCTCGCAGCGCGGCTGCAGGACAATTCACTTTTCACTTTTGACTTAAAAAATGGCAACATTACAAGTTTTAGTTGTTGACGATGAACCCGGCATTCGCTCTGGGATTAATCGCATTTTGGCAAGTTATACGGTCGGATTTCCATTCATGGAAGAAGATTTCGAATTCTCGCTCATCGACGCTGCTACAGGCGAAGAAGCAATCGAAATTTTAAATAACCAGCCAATCGACATTGTGCTTCTCGACAATAAACTTCCCGGCATGGATGGCATGGAAGTTCTTGCTTATATCAAAAATCAGAAATTTGATTTGGATGTAATGATGATAACGTCATACGCCTCACTCGAATTGGCTATCAAAGCAACCCGCGACGGAGCATATAACTTCATGCCCAAACCATTTACACCGCAAGAATTGCGTTCGAGCATCGATAACGTATCTAAACATCTGTATCTCAAGCGAATGACACGTAAAATGCAAGAAGAAGGAAAACAAATTCGGTTTCAGTTTCTTTCAGTCATGTCGCATGAGTTAAAATCGCCCATCAATGCAGTGGAAGGATATTTAAAAATGATGCAGGAAAAGCAGTTTGGCGATAAAGTTGATGACTATGATAAAATGATTGATCGTTCGTTGGCTCGACTGCGTGGCATGAGAAACCTCATCATGGATTTGCTCGATTTAACGAAGATTGAATCGGGGAAGAAACAACGCAAACTCCGCGACACAAACCTTTCTGACATTGCCCAAATGGCGATGGATACGATGGAACCTTATGCCATTCAACGTAGTGTACGCATGAAACTTTCAGTAATTGGTAGTTCGATGTTATTATCAGATCCCGATGAAATGGAAATTGTATTTAATAATTTGATTTCCAATGCAGTAAAATACAATATTGATGGCGGAAAAGTAAATGTTTCAATCGAAGATAACAGAAATGAAATTATAATCAAGGTAACTGATACCGGAATAGGCATCAGCAAAGAAGACCAGGAACAAATTTTTGAAGATTTTGTACGAATCAAAAACAATCAAACAAAGGAAATAACTGGCAGCGGATTAGGCTTATCTATCACAAAAAAAATGCTTGCCCAATACAATGGAACAATTGAAGTTTCCAGTGTTGCCGATGAAGGAACAACATTTACAGTAAAAATTCCAAAACAATAAATTAGTGAAATTTACACCCGAAAAATATAAATTTACAGACATTCCAATGCAACCTTTCTTAGACGATGAAGAGATTTGGTCGTTCATCGAAGCGGCCAATCCTACCTTTGAACAGGTTGAAAATGTGGTAAACAAATCATTGGCAAAAAACAGGTTAAGTATGGCCGAAACGGCATTATTGCTAAATGCCAAAGAACCCGAAATGATTGAGTCGATAAAAGCCGGAGCCCGCATTTTGAAGGAAAAAGTGTATGGCAAACGCATCGTACTTTTTGCGCCACTTTATGTTGGAAATTATTGTTCAAACAATTGCCGTTACTGTGGTTTCAAGGCATCAAACACGAAAGCCCTTCGCAAAACGCTCACCAAAGATGAGCTGATTGCCAATGTAAAAGCCCTGGAAGAACATGGTCAAAAGCGCATTATCCTTGTATTTGGAGAACACCGAACATATTCGCCTGAATTTATTGCCGAAACTGTAGAAACCGTTTATAAAGTAAAAAATAATCACGGCGAAATACGGCGAATTAACATCAATGCTGCACCATTTGATGTGGATGAGTTTAAGACAATTAAAAATGCAGATATCGGCACATATCAGGTATTTCAGGAAACCTATCACCATGAAACTTACAATCAATATCATACTTCAGGAAAAAAGGCTGATTACAATTACCGCCTCACCGCCCTCGACCGTGCCATGGAAGCCGGCATTGATGATGTCGGTATTGGAGCATTGTTTGGCCTTTACGACTGGCGTTTCGAACTGCTTTCACTGATTCGTCATGTAAACCATTTAGAATCTTGCTACAATGTTGGCCCGCACACAATTTCTTTTCCTCGCATACAGGATGCATCAGAATATGATATTGACAGCCGCTATCAGGTTACAGATGAGGAATTTACACGATTGGTAGCAATTCTCCGGCTGGCTGTTCCTTACACAGGTTTGATTCTCACAGCACGCGAATCAGAAGCCACCAGAAAAGAAGTATTATCGTTTGGATGTTCGCAAATCGATGCCGGAACCAAGCTCGAAATTGGTGCTTATGCTGAAAATCACGACGTAAATCAGAATCTGAATAAAGAACAATTTAAAATAAACGATGACAGAACACTGGCACAGGTGATTGACGAACTATTGGAAGCCGATTATATTCCATCATTTTGCACCGCTTGTTATCGCAAGGGTCGTACCGGACAGCATTTTATGGAATTTAGTGTACCAGGATTTATAAAGAAATTCTGTACACCAAATGCCTTACTTACACTTGCTGAGTATATTATGGATTATGCAACTGAACAAACGGCCATAAAAGGATGGATTTTGATTAACCGTAATTTATCGGAGATGGAAGAAGACACTTATAAAACTGAAGTAATACA
>CANNKD010000026.1 GCA_947505205.1 Bacteroidota bacterium
AGAAAACGGATATAATCGCAGGCTTCTTTCACTTCATCCGGATTAACACAATCGGGATACGTAACAGTTTCAATCAACGGCATTCCCAAACGATCTGTTTTGTAAACCCGTGTATGTCCAATATCTGAAATCTCGCGGCAGGAATCTTCTTCTATACTAAGCTGAATCAATCGTATTGTCTTATTTTTCAACGGAATAGAACCTTCCACACCGATAATGGCCGTACGCTGAAATCCGGTTGGAATGCTACCATCGAGATATTGTTTGCGTGTGATATGCACTTCGCCCACGATATTCAATTTGGACAAAAGTGCAATTTCGATAGCGATCTGCAGTGCTTCGCGATTGATTGGAAATGGTGGAGTGTCGTCAACTTCATAAGTACAGGCCGTTTCATTTTTTAACCTGTAAACGATTTCTTTCCGGGTTTTGAATTCCATCAATGCGGTACCGTCATATTCACCCAGTTCGCTCAGGGTTGGACGCATGTGCCGAATTACTTCAGCATCATAATCATCGCTTTTATTGTAAATACCGGCCGGACAGTGGCAAAATAGCTTTTCCTTTGTCAGAAGCTGCTGATGCACTTCGAGCCCCGACATAAACCCGATGCGATCGTAGGTTTTTTGGCTTGCTTTTTTGCGGCAAACATATCCGGCATTTTTTTTAGTTGCCTCATAATGAGCGCGTGAATCAAATGAAATATCCATAAATGAACGATTTTACCAATGTGGTTCAATTCATCAAAGTTATGGAAAATTAGCTTTCAAATCAGCTTTTGAAAATGATTTTAGGATTTTGTCTCCAAACACTAAAAAAGGAGAGCAGCTGTTTACCAGTTGATTTCGATGAGTTTAAATCCTCTTCTTTTGTACTCGAAAATCATCTTGTCGCGCGATTGATCGGCCTCGGCTTTGGTTTTGAAACCATTGGAAGTTATATTTCCCTGATCTACTTTTGCCCAGGTAGGATAAGCGGCAATGATCAGATTATCAAACTTTTCTTCCATTTCATACTGGATTTTTGGTTTCTTCACAGGACTCACAAAAACAAAATACTCCTTCGTTCCGTTGTTTAGTAAATCGCTATAACTCGATGAATAAACATAATAATATATCGGCTCGGATCTTTCATCCACAACCGTTTGGTTATTCCAGATATTAACCGTTTCATCCTCCACCGAATCATTGTCAACCTGGATAAACGGATTATTTCGGTAAATTTTTGTATAAAGCTTGTAATCATTTGATATTCCACTTATTATAATATCTTTATCGCCATCCTGATCGAAATCACCCCATTGGCCGTCGCTGGTATATAATGGAATAACGGCAGCCAATAAATCTGTGAAGCCGGCAGCCCTGTCGTTGCGATATACTTTCGAAACCGCACCTTTTGACGATTCGCCGCTGATGAGTAAATCCTGATCGCCATCGTGATCCATATCACTCCAATCGGCAAAACCCGAACGAACACCCACAAAATTCGTTGATGCAATCCTGAAAACACCATTCCGGTCGTTGCGATACAATCGTGTAATGGTTTTCCTATTGCCCGTTTCACCCAAAATAAGCAAATCATCATCTCCGTCACTATCTGCATCAGCAATGGCAGCAGAACTATTTTTGAGACCAATAACAGGCGTTTTAATGGGGGCAAAAGCACTGTCAACATTATGGTAAAGCATGCAATAAGGGATTCCGTTGTTTGTGGCTCCGATGAGAAAAATATCGAGTCGGCCATCTACATCGTAATCAATCCACTTGGCTTCTCCGCGTTGAATACCGATCAAATTTATATTTTGCTGACTGAAAACATTATTTCTGTCGTTGCGGTAAATAATCGTTTGAGCACCATTTTTACCTTCACCGGCAATTAATATGTCTAAATCGCCATCAGAATCATAATCGCCAAACTGAATTGATCCATCGCGCATGGCAACAAATTGAATTGAGGTAGCAGCATAAGTTCCGTTTCCACTTCCTTTATAAATGGTGCCAATGCGGCTGCCATCGCGCTTTTCACCCATGATCGCAATGTCCTGAATGCCATCGAGATTGTAATCGCCTAACGAAAAATCGCCCCTGTTGAAATCAGGTAAACCGGATGTGGCCGGTGAAAACTTGTCATTTCTTAGGTTTTTGTACAATCGTTGTTGAATATTTCGGCTTGAGCCAGTAAAAAACTCACCTGATACCAACACATCCAAATCGCCATCTCGGTCGGCATCAATCCATCCACTAGAGCTTTCGGCAACATTGGTCAGATCAGCTTTGATGTCGGTAAAAGTTTGTGAAAAAGTGAAATCTGTGCTAAAAAAAATACTGATAAAGAGGATAATTATATGCTTCATTTTCATTGTAACCGATTGAAAGTACAATATTACGGTAAATTAAGTTTATAATGAAACAGGATGCCTCAGATTTAGGCAGAATTTTATTTTGATGTGCCAGAAGTAAATGGGCATGAGTTTCCAGAACCTTATTTTCTTTTTTTTTCACCTTAGTAGCAATTATGAGTCTTCGCATTCAATCAAACCTTATTACCTTATTCTGAAGATTTAAACTTATCGGATTTCACTATAATTGACTGATAATAAGGTAATAAGGTTCAAATTTCAATTTTTTTTTCTTCTAAGGTTATTTACATGATAAGGTTTTATAAAAACCGCTTAACAAATTTAAGAATTTTACAAAACTCCTAACTTTCCCAACACATCAAAATAAAATCCAGCCCAGATTTACAGATTATACCAAAATGCATATGCTTTATTTTAATTGATAGTGAATCAGATATGAAATTTGGCTATTAAAGAATCGAATTAGCGAGACATCAATAAAAGTGTTTTCCTTGATAATTTTAAAGAAGGGATTAGATTTTCGTTGTATTTAATGTACTTTTAAACATTCATTTTCTAAAAAGATAATTTCATGAAACCTACACATATTGAGCACATTGGCATTGCGGTAAAGCATCTTGACGAAGCAATTCCGTATTACGAACAGCTTCTTGGAACAAAATGTTATGCCATTGAAGAAGTATTAGACCAAAAGGTAAAGACGGCTTTCTTTAAAATTGGCCAAACAAAAATTGAATTATTGGAAAGTCTTGAACCGGAAGGTCCTGTTGGTAAGTTCATTGAGAAAAAAGGTGAAGGAATACACCATATTGCTTTTGCGGTAAATGGTTTGGAAAAAGCACTCGAAGAAGTCAAAAAAGACGGAATCCGATTAATTGATGAACGGCCCCGCAAAGGAGCCGAAGGATTACAGATTGCATTTTTGCATCCAAGATCTACTTTTGGGGTGTTAACCGAGTTGTGTGAAGATTCGAGTTGTTGATTTGGTAATAAGACAAAAAAAGAAGTAATTTCTATGGAGTTTGTCAAAAGGGATAATTTTTCAGTAAATTTGAACCGAATACCTTCTTAAGGTAAAATATTAAGCTAAATATGCTCATCATTGGAATTGCAGGCGGCTCTGGATCGGGTAAAACCACAGTTGTAAGAAAAATAATACGTGCTTTGCCTGGAAGTGAAGTTTCAATCATTTCGCAGGATTCTTATTACAAAGACAATGGTCATTTAGGCCCTGAGGAACGAAAAAAAATAAATTTCGACCACCCCGATTCTATTGAATGGGACTTGTTAATTCGCCATCTGGATATGCTTAACGAGGGTGAAATCATCCAAATGCCCATTTACACTTACGTTACCTGCGCCCGTTCGGAAGAATCCATACCTGTTAAACCTACTAAAGTTATCATTGTGGAAGGCATTCTTGTGTTGACAAACAGCGAATTGCGTAAAAGAATGGATATTAAAATTTATGTGGATGCTGATGGTGACGACCGTTTGATGCGCATCATCCGACGCGACATTGAGGAACGCGGACGTTCCTTTACCGAAGTATTGAAACATTACGAAACCTTTGTGAAACCTATGCATCAGCAATTTATCGATCCCACCAAACGTTTTGCCGACATCATTATCCCGCAAGGCGGAGCCAATCAGGTGGCCATTGATATTGTAGCTTCCCGAATTCGCATGAACCTTCATGAGGAATAATGTTGATTTTCTGGATGTAATTCTGCATAAGCACAAACTTTCTTTGAACATTTTTTGAACTTCTGTGTTCAATAAACAAACAGAATACTTGCATGTCATTATTCAAAAAGAAAATAAAATCTCCTTGTCAGCTCATCTGCACCATCGATGCCGATTCAATTTGTGTTGGCTGTTATCGGTCAACTGACGAAATCGCGAAATGGGATAGTTTTACGGAAGAACAGAAGCAAAAAGTGATGGAGAATATTACACAACGCCGTATTGAAAAAGGAGGCGCTGACTACAGTTTTGGGTGAAAGAGCAGATGGGCAGCGAGAAATTTCTGTGGTGATAAAAATGCCGCATAATCCGTAATGGCAGCGGAATTGATTGATTAGGGAATTGCGTTTACAAACTTAATGCCCGAGTTTTATTCCGTGACCTTTACTAATTTTTCCTCTTTCATCAAACCAGGCCGGCAGAGCATAAGCAAAACCTCGTCCGTGATAATTTACTTTTTTAAGGTCATTTCTGCGGTTTGTAAGCTTTACCAAGCATTGATTAATCTTCGATTTCGCCTTTTCCTCCGACTCATAAATACCTTCCTCAATGGCTTTTACTTTCGTCATTTCAAAGATTTCTTTGCTGAGTGTTGCCCGTCCGTTCTGCTCAATACATGCTAATATAATCTGGTCGTAACGCGATAATGGATAAGGTTTGCGCGATTTGTCCCGACTCACTGTTTGCTGTCCGGAAAAAGTTTCAGTCAACCGTTTTGACTCTTGCTGTGTTGATTTAATATTCACCTCCGAAGTTGAAACCTTATCAGCTTTCAACGTAAAATACAGTTTTTCGAGCTCCTCGATTTTATTCTTCACAAATTCTGATTTGTAGGCAAGCTTCCTCAGCTCAGAGTGATATTCATTCAGCAAATCAAGAATATCAAATTCATTTAAATTCAGGGTATTCATATAACTATCTTTTATTATTTGACTGAATATTGCGATATTCACATAATGACGAAAATTGTACAATCAAACTATTCAAACCCGTTTTGTTTGAAAATAACATTCAACAACAGCAATTAATTTTACACAAACACAACGTAAAGGTAATACAGAAGCCCACTTATATGCAAATATTATTTTAATTCGCTGCCAATACAAAAGAATAAAGCCCAAAACAAAGAATTATGTTTTGAGCTTTATTTGTTGCCCGATTAGGGGTCGAACCTAAACTCTTCTGATCCAGAGACAGACGTGTTGCCAATTACACTATCGGGCATTTTGACGCGGCAAAGTTAAACAAACTGTATTAATTAAACAAGTAACTAAAGTGAATTAAAGTGACTAAAGTGAGCTACCTGCCAGGCTGCGCCAGCAGACAGGAAGTTAATATTCTCTTTAAGTTAGCTTATGGTTGAAAATAAGTTCAAACCACAAATAACTTCATCTACAGCTTTTTTACGACTGATTTGCTTTCGCCCAGTTATCTTTTAGTGAAACGATTCTATTGAAAACAGGTTGCTCGGGTGTTGAATCGTTGTCGGTGCAGAAATAGCCAATGCGTTGAAACTGAAACTTATCTCCAATTGACGTATTTAACAGTGCAGGTTCAATTTTGCAGTTTTTCACAACTTTCAATGAATCGGGATTCAGAAACTCAAGTGGATCTTTATCCTTGTGACCGGCCGGATCTTCATCCATGAACAAACGATCATATAAGCGTACCTCAGCATCTTTCGCACTTTTGGCTTCAACCCAATGCAAAGTTCCTTTTATTTTAGGTTGATATGTGCCTGTTCCACTTCTTGTTTCAGGATCGTACGTACAGTAAATCGTTGACACATTGCCTGTTGCGTCGAGTTCATACCGATCACATTTCACAACATACGCCCCTTTCAAACGCACTTCCCGGTCAGGTCCCAATCTGAAATATTTCTTTGGCGGATCCACCATAAAATCATCGCGTTCGATATATAATTCCTTACTAAACAAAACATTACGTGTTCCACTTTGATCATCTTCCGGATTGTTTACCAGTTCTATTGCTTCTGTTTGGTTTTCGGGATAGTTTGTAATCACTAATTTTATTGGATCAATTACAGCCATCATCCTTGGTGTAATCCTGTTGAGATCTTCGCGTAAGATGAATTCCAACAATCCAACATCAATCACGTTATCACGCTTGGCAACGCCAATACGATCGGCAAATGAACGAATAGATGCAGGTGTGAATCCTCTTCGGCGCAATCCGGCTATGGTGGGCATGCGCGGATCGTCCCAGCCATTTACGTAATTTCCCTTGACCAATTCGAGCAATTTACGCTTGCTCATGACAGTATAACTAAGGTTCAACCGGGCAAATTCAATCTGACGAGGACGATACGATGTTTCAGTCAGTTGATCGAGACACCAGTCGTATAATGGACGATGCACTTCAAACTCCAATGTGCATAGCGAATGTGTAATTCCCTCAAGATAATCACTTTGTCCGTGTGCATAGTCGTACATCGGATATATTTTCCATTTGTCGCCAGTGCGATGATGCTCGGCATTTAAAATGCGATACAAAACCGGATCGCGCATGTGCATGTTGGGCGAAGTCATACCCATTTTTGCCCTTAAAACCCGAGTACCATTCTCAAATTCGCCGGCTTTCATACGCTCAAAAAGATCTAGATTTTCTTCTACCGAACGGCTACGAAACGGGCTTTCAACACCGGGTCGAGTTGGTGTTCCACGTTGTTGACTGATGATTTCCTGTGACTGGTCATCCACATAGGCTTTGCCATCACGAATCAATTTTACAGCCCAATCGTATAATTTACCAAAATAATCAGAAGCATAATAGGGTTCTTTATCCCATTGAAAACCAAGCCATTTCACATCTTCCATAATGGAATCGACATATTCAGTTTCCTCCTTTTCGGGATTGGTATCATCGAAACGTAAATTGCATTTGCCCTTATATTTTTCGGCCAGACCGAAATTCAAACAGATGGATTTGGCATGTCCGATATGCAAATAACCGTTTGGCTCAGGAGGAAAGCGGGTATGAACACGCGCTTCATTTTTATTGTTTTGGATATCTTCTTCGATGATGGATTCGATAAAATTGAGCGAACGCTTTTCGATATTATTCAACTCCTCGGATGTATTTGACATTTTGCGGTATTTATTATTCAATGAATTATGCTATATTTCAATTTGAGTGCAAAATTAAGCAGAAATCTATTCAACTTTCAGTACTTCCATATTTAAAGCTCCAATCTAAAATTAACAAAAATACATTTGGGTTGGTTTTGTTACAAAATAATTGGATTTTTGGGTTGGTTTTGTTACAAAAATGTTTTGGAAAACACCTCTGAAAAGGTCTGTATCAGAATTGATACGCAGTTATAATCAACACGAAACATATTCTTTCAATATGCGTTCAATATCATATAGATACGAACTTCCAAACAGATTCAGATGCACCAGAAGCGGATAAAGATTACATAAATCGACTCGTTTCTCCCAGCCTTTTTCCATTGAAAAATATTGATTATACGACGAATAAAACGTTTCACTGAAACCACCAAATAATTTCGACATGGCAATATCCATTTCGCGGTGGCCGTAATACACAGCCGGATCAATAAGCACCGGTGCTCCGGTTTGATTGCAAAGAAAATTCCCACTCCATAAATCGCCATGCAGCAAAGCTGGTTTCTCAGTTGGAAAAAGCAATGGGATTTTGGTATAAAGTGAATCGAATTGTCGAAGATGAACAGTCGTAAGTATATGATTGTCAATGGCTTTTTTTACAAAAGGCATCAATCGCATCGAAACAAAAAAATCTGCCCAGTTATCCGTTTTGGAATTTTGTTGTGGCAGAGAACCGATATAATTGTCGTGACTATTTCCGAATAAATCGTTCGTATTTCGATGTAAATCAGCCAATTGTTTGCCAAATTGCTCCCAAAATGTATTGCTTGGTTTACCCGGCTCAATATATTCCATCAGGATGAATGCATCCGTTTGACTTGTTCCTGTTTTATATACTTTAGGAATTGTAATCGATTGCGTTTCCTTCAATTGGTTAAGTCCAATCGCCTCGTATTCAAACATTTTTGGAAATTTTGAAGCTGAATTCCATTTCAGAAAATAAAATGCATCAGCCCATTCAATCCGGCAGGCGGAATTGATGGAACCACCGACAACATTCACACACGAAAGAATTCGATCTTCTTTGCCGGAAATTTCGTAAAGTGCTGTTTCAATCGGTTTTATGATTGAGAGAGGAATCATTGCAATCTTTTTATTCAATGAACAAAAGTTCAGTGTATCAGAACATAAAAACAACCATTGGCTGCTTACTTTTTCTGACTAGGATTCGTTCAAAAATCAATAAAACAGTGAGAATTCCCGCGCTCAGTAAAATCAAAACAGGAATTTTAGAAAACGAGTTTATCATCGAGCTAAATACATATAAATCAGAATGCAGCCATTTTAAACTGAAAAAATGAACGGACGAAAGAAATGGTTGTACTTGTTCGAATCCCATAATGTAAAAAGCTGCCACAACAATTGCTACCAAACTCACCCCTAATAAATAGTGGTGCAGTTTTGGCAAAAGTACTGTTTCTGGTTTTTGCTGAAGTGCACTCACCTGAAGCATGATTTCATCTTCGAAACCTTTCGGTGCTGCCATCGGCTTTAACTGCCTCAACAGCTGATCGATACTATTTTCTTCCTGGGTATTCATGGCGGTAAAATTAATGATATTGTGGAGCTAAAAGTTGTGAATGTAATTTTTTTCTGATGCGAAACATCTTGGTTTTTACGTTTGATTGTCCCAATCCGGTGATTTCAGCAATTTGTTCAACAGATTGATTTTGAATATAATACAAACTTATCAAAGCACTATCTTCGGGGTCCAGTTTTTCGATGGCCTGCTGTAATAAAATCGACATTTCTTCTTTTTCAATGGCACTTTCATCATCCGGAAGATTATTTGCTAATTTCTCAAAATCCAAGCCCTCTACTTCGTATTTTCTTTGTTTTTGCTTACGTAACTCACTGATCGACATATTATAAGCTATTCTATATAACCAGGTTGAAAACAAAGCTGTCTGCTTGAAAGTATCCAGTTTCTGAAATGCCTTGATAAAAACCATCTGAGCCACATCTTCAGCTTCTTCGGCATTTTTGAGGATATTGAAAGCGATTGTATAAATCATATCTTTATGATTTACAACTATTTGCCTGAAAGACTGCTGATCTCCTGCCAGGCATTTTTCAATCCAGATGATATCTTTATCGTGCTGCATGCTGGGTTTTAGACGGCATTAATATTTCGTGGTTACAAATTTGCGTAAATTTACACCATGAACATTTAACATCAGGCTTTATGAAACGATATTTTCTATTGATAGCAGTGCTTTGCAGCTTTGCAACTGCTCAGGCTCAGTTCGATAGCCTATTTTTCAACAAAAGTTTACGCATCGATTATACGCATGCCGGAACCTTTGACACAGAATGGTTTGCATTGGATAAACTCATCGAAGAACCTTTTTGGGCCGGATCGACAAGCCATTTGATAGATTCTTTTGCTTATGGTGAATATTGTGTCAGGGTTTTTGATGCCGAAAGAAAACAATTATTATATTCACATGGTTACAGCTCTTTGTTTGGCGAATGGCAAACCACTGCCGAAGCCAAACAGGTAGCGCGTAGTTTTTCGGAAACGGTGCTGATACCATTTCCAAAAAAGCCAGTGGTAATATCACTTTTCAGCCGAAGTCATGATGGTATTTTCGAAGAAAAATTCACGTATCAGATCGATCCGAAAAGTTATTTCATACGACCTTCAAAACCCGGACAAATTTCCGTCTTTGACATTTCTGCTGACCATCCATCTGTCAATGCAGTGGATATCGTGATTTTGGGTGATGGGTACACAGCTGCCGAACAGGGCGATTTTATTGCAGATTGTCAAGGTTTTAATGAAAAAATGTTTGCTTTTGAGCCTTTCAAATACTATCAGGATAAATTCAATATTCGGGCAGTGATGATACCTTCAATGGAAAGTGGTGCAACCATTCCGGCTAACGGAGAATGGCCGGCAACAGCCTTGTCGTCAAGCTATTACACTTTCGACAGTGAGCGCTATTGCATGACATACGATAATAAATCCGTCCGCGATTATGCCGGATTGGTTCCTTATGATCAAATTTATATTCTGGTAAATTCTTCCAAATATGGCGGTGGCGGTATTTATAATTTCTATAGTCTGAGCGCCAGCAAAAACAAGCTTTCCGGTGAAATTATCGTACACGAATTCGGCCATGGTTTTGCCGGGTTAGGCGACGAATATTATGATTCTTCCACTTCGTACGACGATTTCTACAACCTGAATATCGAGCCTTGGGAACCAAATCTAACTACACTCGTAAATTTCGACAGCAAATGGAAACAGCTGATAGACAAACAAACACCCATTCCAACGCCTGATACCAAAGAGTTTGCTGAATCGATGGGTGCATTCGAAGGCGGCGGTTATGTGAACAAAGGTATGTTTCGCCCCAAATCTGATTGCCTGATGAAATCGTTCAAAGGACATACTTTCTGCGCTGCTTGCGAAGAAGCAATTGTGAAAATGATTCGTTTTTACTGCGACGAGTAATATGGGTTTCGGGGTTGAACACCTCCCTGCCCGATGGTCAGGTGGAGACTTAGCTCAGTGCGGGTGGTTTCAGGTTTGAAGGGTTTCAATCCGTGAAGCCCGTTTTATTGTAATTAATTCGGCTGTTTTGCATGGTCGTCCACCCAAAATGGTTACTTTTGCTCATTCAATGTGAAATATTTAACAATAATTTTATCAAAATAATATAGTCTAAGAAAATGAAGATCACTAAGTTAGACCAAATGTTTGAAGTGCTGAAAAGCCACAAGAAAAAGACATTAGTCGCTGCCTTTGCCAACGATGAACACTCTATCAGTGCCGTAAACATGGCTATTGATTTGGGTTTGGTCGATGGAACGCTGGTCGGTGACCAGGAAATCATCGAAAAAATTTGCCTTGAACATCAAATTGATGCAAAGAAATTTAAGATTGTGCACGAACCCGATGAAATGAAAGCTGCTTATAAAGCTGTTGAACTCATCAATGCCGGTGAAGGTAATTTGTTGATGAAAGGATTGGTGAGCACAGATAAATATATGCGTGCCATCCTTGACAAAGAAAAAGGTCTGATGCCGAAAGGAGCAATACTTAGTCATGTAACAGTTGTAGAAAATCCAAATTATCATAAGTTACTGATTGTTGGCGATGTAGCCATCCTTCCGGCACCTGAATTACATGAAAAAGTAGCCATTACCAATTATCTCATTCGCACAGCCCATGCATTGGGTATCGAAAAACCAAAAGTTGCCATTCTGGCTGCAACCGAACAAGTTTCAGTAAAAATGGTATCAAGTACTGAAGCCGCTATCATTTCGAAGATGGCAGATCGCGGACAGATCAAAGGTGCCTTTGTGGATGGTCCTCTTTCGCTCGATGTCGCCATCGATCGCGAAAGTGCTAATATCAAGAAAGTTGGTGGTCATGTAGCCGGTGATGCCGATTGTCTGGTCTTTCCGAATATTGAAGCAGGAAATGTGTTTTACAAGATGAACTCGAAACTCGCCGGAGGTGAACAGGGAGCCATGGTTGTTGGCGCAAAAGTTCCGGCGGTATTGTCATCGCGCGGCGATAGCACAAAAACAAAACTATATTCAATAGCTTTGGCTGCGCTTACTGCATAATGAACAAGTGACTGGTTGCTGGTGACTGGTCAAATTGCAAAAAAAGAATCAGAATCCAGAAAAAGTAATAAAATAGTAAATATTTGAGATCAAACTAAGCATAATGGGCAACATCGAAGAAATTCGAATTCTCACCATCAATCCGGGTTCCACCTCCACCAAATTTGGTGTTTTTGTGGGGACTGATCCTCTGTATATTAAAACAATCCGTCATTCTACGGAGGATCTCGATCCTTTCGATAAGATTACCGATCAGTTTCATTTTCGTAAGGAACTGATATTAAATCAACTCAAAGAGGCTGAAATCGATTTAAATCAAATCAGGGCAATTGTTGGAAGAGGAGGCTTGTTAAAACCTATTGAATCAGGCGTTTATGAGGTTAATGATGCCATGATACGTGATCTGCGAAATAGTCCATTGGGTGAACATGCCAGTAATCTTGGAGGTTTGATTGCCCACGACATCGCTATTTCATTGCCCGATGCGCGCGCTTTCATTGCCAATCCGGTGGTGGTGGACGAATTAGATGATATTGCACGTATTTCGGGGCATCCATTGTTGCCGCGTATCTCCATTTTTCATGCGCTGAATCAGAAAGCGGTGGCTCGCCAACACGCCAAATCGATCATGCGGAAGTATGAAGAAATGAATCTGATAGTCGTGCATCTTGGCGGTGGTATCACTGTGGGAGCGCACAAGCAAGGGCGCGTTGTGGATGTAAATCAAGGTTTGGATGGCGATGGTCCTTTTTCGCCGGAACGAACAGGTAGTTTACCTGTCGGTGCACTTGTAAAACTCTGTTTCAGTGGTAAATACAGCGAAAAAGAATTAATGAAAATGATCAAAGGTGAAGGCGGATTGGTGGCATATCTTGGAACAAACAATGCTTATGAAGTTGAACAACGTATTCAGGCCGGCGATGCCGCTGCAAAATTGATTTATGATGCCATGGCTTATCAGGTAGCAAAGGAAATCGGTGCCATGGCTACCGTTTTAAATTTTCATGTTGACGGCATTCTCATCACGGGTGGCATAGCACACGATAAATATTTCGTTAATCAGGTTATCGAACGCGTACACCGGATTGCTCCTGTACATGTTTATCCCGGCGAAGACGAATTGAAAGCCCTGGCTATGAATGGTCTGCGGGTTTTAAATAATGAAACTGTTCCGAAAGTTTACAGTTGATTCATCATCATTTGTAATTGATAAAATGATCAATGAAGGAGCTGATCTGACTGAGTATTCAGAACCCAATTCTGATGAATTGCTGTTCATTTTTCAGTATGATTTGAGTCCTGTACCAAAACATTTCGCTATGTGGATTTCGGCATGCAGGATCAAAAAAAGCGTCTTTTAAACCTAATTATTGCGAACCTTGTTTATCTCATTTAGAAAAAACACTCCTTTTATTCTGTTTTTACATGTAAAAATTCTAATTTTGTACGTTAGCTTGAGAAAATAATTATTTTTGGGCGTTAAAAAAATTCACTTTAAAACTTAGGTATGAAAAAATCTTTATTAATTATGATGCTTGTTGCGCTGGTAACGATTGCAGGCGGATTACAATACGTAATCAGTAGCAGTGAAAAATCGGAGCGTGAGCGAAGAAACATGGTTGATACACGTATTGACAACAACGGCTATTACAAACGTTTGGCTGAACAAGGTCTTTACACACTCAATCCAGATTTCCGTGCTGCACCGGCAGTTTTTACCGGAAGTAAAATCAAGGCTTTTTCAGTTGTAACTGATGACTCTCCGGATGTTGCAGTTACCGAAATAAATTCAACACAATCTGAAAACTCCATTTTCGTGAGTCCTTTAGATAACAATGTTGTATTAAACTCTAATAATTCCACGGAGAATCCTGTTGGTGGTCTCTATGGTGCAAACGATTTTTATTCATTCGATGGCACTGAGACATGGGGTGGAGAAGTAGAAGGTGCCGGCGGCGGAAACTCCGGTGACCCGGGAACAGCTATTGGATTAAATGGCCGTTGGTATGTCAATTTCATTGCAAATAGTTATGGACAAGGCCTTGCCTATTCCGATGACCAGGGAGCAAACTGGACAACAAGAACCATTGGACCAAATCCAGGGTCATTAGCTGACAAAAACCATTTTTGGATTGACAATAGCACTGCAAGTGCACACGAAGGAAATTTATATTGCGTCTGGACCGATTTTGGTGGTTCTTATGATTCTGAAATCGTTATCTCTCGTTCAACAGATGATGGTGACACTTGGTCAACACGTACACCTATCAGTACAGCCATCAACGCGGGAAGTCACAACCAGGGCGTAAATGTAAGCACTGGTCCAAACGGTGAAGTATATGCTGCCTGGGCAGTTTACAACAGCTGGCCTTCCGATGAAGGAGCCATTGGTTTTGCCCGTTCGACAGATGGTGGAGCCACCTTTGAACCTGCCGTAAGAATTATCAGCAATATCAGAGGTATCCGTACCACCGAAACTGGCAAAAACCAACGTGTAAACTCTTTCCCTTCAATGACTACCGATATCTCGGGAGGAACAAACAACGGAACTTTATATATTGTTTGGGCAAACATTGGTACACCCGGTGTTAACACCAATGTTGGTATTGATATTTATTTGATCAAATCTACTGATAATGGAACAACATGGACTACCCCGAGCCGTGTAAATCAAAATACTTTTGGTGAAGGCAAAGAGCATTATTTCCCATGGATTACCTGCGACCCAAGCACAGGCGTGCTCAGTGCAATTTACTATGGCGACCGCAATGTGAGCGCAACACAATGCGAAACATTCTGCGCGAACAGTTATGATGCCGGAGAAACATGGGAAGATTTCAAAGTTTCTGATGTGGCATTCACTCCATCACCAATACCTGGTTTAGCTGGTGGTTATATGGGTGATTATCTTGGAATATCTGCAAGCGATGGTAAAGTTTATCCCGTTTGGCCAGATAACCGTAGCGGACACATGATGACTTATTCATCGTTTTACGAAACCAACACACTAAGCAAACCATTCTTCTTACTTGCAGATGTAGCTTTCGAAACAGGAATCACCAGCCTTAACTGGCAATATGTTGAATCTCCGGGATTTTTAAATTTTAATATTTATCGCGACGGAGCACTCATTGGAACATCAGCTACGACCTCATACGAAGATCAACTGCCAGCTTATGGCGATTATTCGTATCAGGTTACTGCCTATTATGGTGGCGCAAGCGAAAGTGGTTCGGCAAACAAAAGTGTACGTTGGGGTGATGCACAAATTAGCGTTGATCCAACATTCATCAACCAAACAATGCGTCCAAATGAAATTGCTGATCGACAAGTGATTGTATCAAATACTGGACAACTTCCGATGACTTACTCCATTGCATCCGAATTTATCGTTCCGGGCAAGGAGGTGAATGAATACTGTACTGCTTCAGGTGGTAGCGACGAATATATTTCAAATGTACAAATGGGTGTTATTGATCAAACATCAGGCGCTGATGGTTACCACGATTATACAGCACTTTCGACCGAGGTAAAAGGCGATGAAGCCGTATTATTAACTGTTACAAACGGAAACCCTTATACACCGGATCAATGTGGTGTTTGGGTTGATTGGGATCAGAATGGTATCTTCGATGATGAAGCTGTTGTTGTTTCGGGTAATCCCGGCAACGGACCATATACCGCTAATATTCAGGCTCCTGTAGGCGCTGCTTCCGGTTCAACCCGTATGAGAGTTCGCATTACCTATACTGGTGCCGTTGAGCCTTGTGGTGCAACAACCTATGGCGAAGTTGAGGATTATACTTTGAACGTAGTGAGTTGGTTGGGTTATACGCCTAAAGATGGAACTATTGCAGCCGGTGTTACCGACACGATTACCGTGACTTTCAATACCACCGATATTCCATTGGGCGATTATTTTGTAAACCTTAATATTTCGAGCAACGACCCAAATACAAACCTTGTTGTTGTCCCAATTCATCTTACGGTATCCGATATCACTTTCGTTGCTTCTGCTCAAACACCAGAATTCTGCGAAGGTGGATCAACACAGTTGTTAGCTGAAGCCATTGGTGGAACAGGCGAATTCACGTATTTCTGGGAAACAGATTCTGGTGATCCTGTCTCAAATGAACAAAATCCGGTTGTAAGCCCTGTTATCACAACTACATATATGGCGTTTGCCGTTCAGGGAACTGATACCATTCCAAGTGAACCTATTTTGGTAACTGTTCATCCGCTGCCTGTTGTTACATTGGGTGCAGATGCCGTTCTATGCGGTGACGAATCACTCATGCTTGATGCAGGTAATGAAGGTTCAACTTTCTTGTGGTCGAATGGAACTACGGCTCAAACATTGACTGTTTCTGTTGCAGATTTTGGTGTTGGAACACATGAAATCAATGTCATTGTTACAAGCCCATTTACATGTGCAAGCACTGATGCTGTTACAGTTATCATCGAAGCACTTCCGATAGTTGCTTTGGGTGAAGACCAGACACAGTGTGGTGAAGCTGCAGTGACTTTAGATGCCGGAAATGCCGGATCAACCTATTTATGGTCAAATGGCGAAACGACACAGTCGATCAATGTAACTCCTGCAACGGCAGGATATGGAACCCATGAATTTTCGGTGGCAGTAACCAGTCCGTTAGGTTGTGCGAGCAACGATGCAGTGCAACTCACCTTCAACGAAATGCCACCTGTGGCAGATCTTGGCGCAGGAGTTGTTAAATGTTTGATTGAATCTGTAACGCTTGATGCAGGAATCACCGGTTATGGATATCTTTGGTCAAACGGCGAAACAACACAGACCATCACCCTCGTAGGTGCAACGGTTGGTGCTGGTGTTCATGCTTATTATGTTGACCTTATCAGCGATCAGAACTGCATCACACGTTCTAACGAAAGCACCGTTGAATTTAAAGATTGTTCAGGCGTGTTTGAAAACAATGCAGATGCTATTGAGGTTTATCCAATCCCAAGTTCGGGCATGTTTACAATAAAATTCAATCAAGCCATTTCCGAAACGCTAAAAATAACCGTATTTGATGCAGCCGGAAACACGGTTTATCATCAGGAAAACGTCACTACTTCAATCAATCAGCTTCCTATCAATTTAACCGGACAACCTTCGGGTGTTTACAATCTGGTTGTTGAAGGCAAAACAACTATTCAGAAGAAACTAATTATTAATCGTTAACCACTAAATTTTTTAAACTATGAAAAAGACTATTCTTTCAGTTTGTTTTGTTTTATTAGCAATGTTCACTTTCGCACAACAGGTACCTCGCGAATTGGTACTCGTTGAGATTGGAACCGGAACCTGGTGTACTTACTGCCCGGGTGCAGCGATGGCTGCCGATGATCTTGAAGCTAATGGTGATCCTGTTGCTATCATCGAAAATCACAATGGTGATAACTATGATAACACATATTCTAACTATCGTAATGATACGTATTATCACATCACCGGTTTTCCAACAGGTTGGTTCGATGGCAGAAATCCTGTCGTTGGTGGTAGCCACACCCAATCGATGTATCCGAATTATATTTCAAGAGTAAACGCCCGAATGGCTGCGACAACCTCATTTTTATTGGGTATAACCGGAAACCATGATGGTGATGCATATTCTGTTAATATTAACATTCAAAAAGTTGCTGATTATCAAACAGATAATATCGTTGTTCATTTTGCACTCACCGAATCAAATATTCAATTTAACTGGCAGGGGATGACAGAATGTAATTTCGTAAATCGTTTGATGGTTCCCGGTCAATTGGGTACACCAATTACCATGGCAACCGGCGAAACATTGGACGTTCCTTTGACATTTACATTTAATAACAGTTGGGTTCCTGCGGAATGTGAACTTATTGCATGGGTACAAAACAATACCACCAAAGAAGTAATGCATTGCACCAAAGTGATGTTGAACGACCTTAGTCTTGGTATGGCTGCCGATTTCTCAGCTGATAAAACAGTAGGATGTGGCACAACCAATGTGCAGTTTACAAATCAATCTGTTGGCGAAAATCTTGTATATACCTGGTTATTTCCAGGCGGAACTCCTGAGTTCTCCTACGATGTTAACCCTGCTGTTGTTTACAGCACTCCCGGACAGTTTAATGTATCACTTACCATTGATAATGGCACAGATCAGATTACAACTACCAAAGAAAACTTTATCACCATTCATCCTGAAGTTACAGCTACTTTCGGTGCCGTTCCGGTGATGTGTGTTTATTGGGAACCTGTTCAACTAACACAAGGATTACCTGCAGGTGGTGTTTATTCAGGAGACGGCGTTGTTGAAGGTTATTTCTACCCTCAGACAGTTGGTATGGGATCATTCCCGGTAACTTATACTTATACAGATTCTCAAACCGGTTGCATCGGAGAGGCTGTCCAACTAATTACTGTTGACGAGTGTTTAGGCATCAACGAACAGGTAAATGGTGTTGAGTTAGCTATTGCTCCAAACCCAACCAGTGGTAAGTTTATGATCAGCATGAACAGTACTACTTCGAAAGACGTGAAAGTTCGCGTGGTAAACAGTCTGGGAAAAGTGATTATCAACAACCTTGACCTGAATGTTATGGGAAACACCCAACACCAGATCGACCTTTCAAACTTTGCCAAGGGCATTTACTTCGTGCAGTTTGAATCGAATGGCAATACTTTTAATAAGAAAGTACTCGTCAGAGAATAATATTCATCTAATTGCATTTTTAAAGGCGGGCCGAATGGTTCGCCTTTTTTTTATTTAACTCTGAACTTCCTGTCTGCTGGCGCAGCCTGGCAGGTAGCTCACATTAGCAACTTTCCTTATCTTTGCCAAAATTTTTCACACAATGAGTTTGATTTTAAGCGAACAAGAACAGGTCCGTCGCGGAGCCTTGAAAGAAATGCATGACCTGGGCATCAATCCATATCCACCTGAGGCTTACGAGATTAATACAAATTCTGAAGCAATTCTCAGGGATTTTCCTTCCAATGAATCAGCTTTTCAGGATGTATGCATTGCCGGCCGTATCATGAGCCGTCGCATCATGGGTGCCGCTTCCTTTTGCGAATTACAGGATTCCGCTGGCAGGATACAGTTGTATTTCAAACGGGATGATATTTGCCTGGGCGAAGACAAAACCATGTACAATACAGTCTTCAAACGATTACTCGATATTGGTGATATTATTGGCATACGAGGTTATGTTTTTGTTACACAAATGGGCGAGATATCTGTACATGTTCGTGAATTCAAAGTGTTAAGTAAATCGCTTCGTCCTTTGCCTATCGTAAAAGAAAAAGATGGTCAGATTTATGATGCTTTCACCGATCCGGAGCAACGCTACCGCATGCGTTATGTCGATTTGATTGTGAATGATGCAGTTAAACATACTTTCATCAAACGCACCAAAATCATTAATTCAATGCGTAATTTCTTCAATGAACAGGGCTACCTCGAAGTTGAAACCCCGATTTTACAACCCATTCCGGGCGGTGCAACCGCCCGTCCGTTTATGACACATCACAATGCCCTGGATATACCATTGTATCTGCGTGTTGCCAACGAATTGTATCTGAAACGTCTGATAGTAGGCGGTTTTGATGGCGTTTATGAATTCGCTAAAGATTTTCGCAATGAAGGCATGGATCGTACACACAATCCCGAATTTACGGTGATGGAGATTTATGTGGCCTACAAAGATTACAATTGGATGATGGATTTCACCGAAAGAATGCTGGAAAGAGTTGCTTTAGAAACGAATGGCAGTACAAAAACAAATATCCAGACCCAGGAGATTGACTTCAAAGCACCTTTCAAACGCATCTCTATAATCGATTCCATCAAAGAACACACAGGTTTTGACGTTAGCCAAAGTTCTGAATCTGAACTTCGTGATATCTGTAAAAAACTTGGCGTTGATACCGATCCTGCTATGGGAAAAGGTAAATTGATCGACGCCATCTTCGGTGAGAAATGTGAACATCATTATATACAACCCACTTTCATCACCGATTATCCGGTTGAGATGTCGCCATTGTGCAAACGTCATCGCGATAATCCTGAACTAACAGAACGTTTTGAGTTGATGATCAATGGCAAAGAAATTGCGAATGCCTATACCGAATTGAACGACCCAATAGATCAGCGCAACCGATTTGAAGAACAGATGAATCTTTCGGCACGCGGCGATGATGAAGCCATGTTTATCGATCAGGATTTTCTTCGTTCGCTGGAATATGGTATGCCTCCAACTTCTGGTATGGGTATTGGAATCGATCGTTTGGTGATGTTGCTTACCGGAAACACAACCATTCAGGAAGTACTTTTTTTCCCGCAGATGCGTCCCGAAAAGATAAGAAAAGGCGTAAGCGCTGATGATTTTATTCAAATTGGTGTTTCAACCGACTGGGCCATACATCTTGTTCCTGCCGGTTTTGTTTCGGTTGAAATGCTTTTGGCTGAAAAAGCTTCTGCCATACAAGCCAAACTGAATGGCTACCGCAAGAAAAACAAACTTGATATGCCTGCTATTCAAATGGATGAGATTGAGGCTTGGTTGAAGAAATAGGCTGGTTACTTGTTACTTGAGATCACTTCCTGTCTGCTGGCGCAGCCTGGCAGTTAGCTCACTCTTTCAAGCCTTACCGTATTTGAAGCACCTTTGCTCCATGCCGGTGTGCTTAACACATTGATCAGGAGATCGTCTTTTTTTAAATACCCTTTATTTATCAATATCCCATTGATCGTTTCCATCAGTTTATCCACATCGTCAACGTCTTCCTGATAGAAGCCTTTCACACCCCAAAGCAGGCTCATCTCGTGTAATACATGGCGGTTATTTGAGAAAATATACAAATTTGCTTTAGGTCGCTGACTAGATAACCGTAATGCAGAATAGCCTGTATGCGTCACCACAACGATAGCCTGTGCCTTGGTCTGTTTGGCCATTTCACAGGCGTTAAACAATATCGAATCACTCACAAACCGCACATCATCAATGTTTGCCGGCGCCTGATGCTGGTAGTAAATATCGTCGTAATCCTCAATCTGGCTGATGATTCGTTCCATAATCTCAATGGTTTCAACAGGATAGCGTCCCACCGATGTCTCACCGCTGAGCATCAGTGCATCGGCACCGTCCAGGACTGAGTTGGCTACATCATTTACTTCTGCCCGCGTTGGACGAATGTTATTGATCATCGCTTCCATCATCTGTGTTGCAACAATCACAGGTCGTCCCATTTTATGACAGAGTTTAATGATCTTCTTCTGAATCATCGGAACCTGCTGCATAGGAACCTCCACGCCCAGATCGCCACGTGCAATCATCACCGCATCGGTAGCTGCAACAATCGCTTCGATATCTGCAACAGCCTGAGGCTTTTCAATCTTGGCGATGATGCGTGGTTTATTCTTCGAGGGATGCTTGCTGATTAATTTTCGCAGTTCGATAATATCACTGGCGTTTCTGACAAATGAAAGTGCAATCCATTGCACATCCTGATCCAATAAAAAGGCCAGATCCTGTAAGTCTTTGGTAGTCAACGAAGGCAGACTGATTGATGTCTCAGGCAGGTTTACACCTTTGCGTGGAAACAACAAACCTTCATTCACAGCTTCGAGAAGTACTTCATCTATCCCATTGGTGCTGATAACTTTTAGAGCAATCTTGCCATCATCCACCAGAATCGTTTCTCCAGGCTTTGCATCCATTGCAAATGAAGCATAGCTGATATACACTTTCGATGCATCGCCAACCATTTTCTGCGTAGTGAAGAGAATCCTGGTTCCTTCGTTTAGTAAGATGTTTTCGCATGAGAAATCGCCTAATCGAATTTTTGGTCCTTGCAAATCACCCATCAAAGCCACCATACTGTCTTTGGTTATGTTGAGAGACCGCACAACTTCAATCACTTTCAAATGATCTTCGTAACTTCCATGTGAGAAATTAAGCCGGCAGACATCCAATCCTGCATCAATCATTTTATTCAATACCTCAGCTGACGAGGATGCCGGTCCGATGGTGGCAATTATTTTTGTTTTCATTGGTTACTTGGTTTTTTGATTATTCTTTCACTTTTCTCAATGCTAAGTTCATGCAGGTCGATCTGTTCGAGAAGGGTACTCAGCCCTTTATATTTCTCCCATTCAATCACATACGAAAGTATGACTTTTGGAATTGTACGAATGCTGCGTTTGAATTGATCCAAAGGAAGGCTGTCGATATTGTTGCGGACGATCAGCAGGAAATCGGTAGATTGCGGCAGTTTTGTGATACCAACCACGGTCTTTGTCAACATAATCATATTGAAAATACTCCCGTTCTCACCTTGGTTGAAATAATAAAATGAAAGTTCTTCACTGAATTTCTGGTCTGTAAACATCAGATTCTGTTTCCTTTTCAGATCCAGATTCAGCAATTTGTTCAGGTGCCATGCAATCGCATAATCACTGTTCGCTGAGCTGATGCCCATGATCAGGATGTCATCAAACGGTTCTGATTGCAGTATGTTCTTTTTAGTAATCACTGCTTTTTTTTGCAAACTTAAGGAGAATTAAGATGTGAGTGGTGAGTTGTGAGATGTGAGATGTCCTAGTTAATTTCTTGTACAAAATTTCTCTGGGTTATTCATCATGGACAAAAGCATTTTTCTAACTTCATCATACTCAGTAATGAATTTCTGGTGAGTCGTTTCAGCCATGTATTTACAATCTTTAGAAAAATTCAGCCATGTTTCAGTTTCATATTCTTCGCTCAGCGAATCGCTTAATTTACTACTGAAGTGACGGACATATTTTTTTTCGCCCATGCCTCTGCAATATTCGCACTAATGGATCTTGAAGAACGCCGAACCTGATCAATCAAAGAATATTTTTCTTCTTTTGGAAAATTCTTTGTAATCTCAAAGATTTCCATGGCAAGTTTGTACGATTTCTGGTAAACGATCAAATCCATGAAACTATTAATAACTGCCATGATCTCAGTATTCTATAATTCTAAAAACTCACTCATCTCTCACTATTCTCATTTCTATCACTACTCATCCCTCTCTTCTACCCCAAATTATTCACCAACTCATTCATTGTCTTTTCGGCTGCAAGCTGCTCTGCACCTTTGATTGAAAAGTCGGTTCCTTGTCCGTAAGCGATGCCATCAACCACAATCTCAACCACATACTGTCGGCTATACCCTTCGCCTTTTTCTGCAACAACATTAAATTCGAGTTGATGTTTGTCTTTTTGAGCCCATTCGATGAGCCTGCTCTTGTGATTGCTTTCGTTTTTTTCGAGTGACTCGAGGTCGATGTGCATATCTATCACCCTTTTGATCAATATCTTACGTGTAAAGACGAAACCTTTATCGAGATACATGGCTCCGATAAACGCTTCAAAGGCATCACCATTCATCGACCTGAATGGACTTTTCGTATCCTTCGAAAAAATTACCAGTTTGTCGAGACCTAACTTCTGAGCGAGTTTACTTAAGGCGATCCTGTTCACGATCTTCGATCGCATTTCAGTGAGAAAGCCTTCGTTTTTATAAGGAAATTTTTTGAAAAGGTATTCGGCTACAATTGCACCCAAAACAGCATCACCAAGATATTCAAGACGCTCATTGCTAAGCTTATAACCATTCACACTTTCACTCGAAACGGATTTGTGTTTAAAGGCCAGCTGATACAAAAAAATATTCCCCGGTCGAAACCCGAAAATATTTATAATTGCTTTTGAAAGTTCTTTATCAGCCGAAAAAAGCAAACCTAAACGATCGAAGATTGCCAAAATATTTGCTTACTGAATAAATTTCTTGAAGATGAGTGAGGCGTTGTGACCACCAAAACCAAAGGTGTTACTGATAGCCGCATTCACAACACGCTTACGCGCCGTTCCAAACGTGAAATCGAGTTTGCTGTCGATTTCCGGATCATCTGTAAAGTGATTGATGGTAGGCGGAATAATATCGTTTTGAACAGCCAAAATTGTTGCAATCGACTCAATCACGCCGGCACCACCAAGTAAATGGCCTGTCATTGATTTTGTTGAGTTGATTGAAAGACTATAGGCATGATCTCCAAAAACACTAATGATTGCTTTTGGTTCGGCAATATCGCCCAAAGGCGTTGAAGTGCCATGGGTGTTTACATGCTGAATTTCTTCAATCTTCATGCCGGCATCCGAGAGTGCACGTTTCATACTCAGGTATGCGCCAAAGCCTTCCGGATGTGGTGATGTCATGTGATTTGCGTCAGCCGACAGACCACCGCCAACGATTTCGGCATAAATTTTTGCACCACGCTGCAAAGCATGTTCCATCTCTTCGAGGATAATTCCACCACCTCCCTCACCAATAACAAAACCATCGCGGTCTTTGTCGAAAGGTCGTGAAGCAGTTAAAAAATCGTCATTGCGTGTGGAAAGAGCATGCATGGCATTGAACCCACCAACTCCTGCAGGAGCAATCGATGCTTCTGAACCACCGGCGACAAAGGCTATTGCCTTACCCAGACGGATGTAATTGAATGCATCCACACATGAGTTTGCCGATGAAGCACAAGCCGAAACAGTTGCAAAATTGGGGCCGCGGTATCCATGTTTGATCGAGATATGACCTGCCGTAATGTCGGCAATCATCTTCGGGATAAAGAACGGATTGAATCGTGGTGTGCCATCTCCGGTAGCATAAGAAGTTATTTCTTCCGAAAATGTGATCAATCCACCAATACCTGATGACCAGATTACCCCGACCTCATCTAAATCAGTATTCTCAGCATTCAGCCCCGAATCGGTGATCGCTTCTTCCGCAGCGATCAATCCGAACTGAGCATACAGATCATACTTTCTTACATCCTTGCGGTCGAAATAATCTTTTGAGTCATAATTTTTTACTTCACAGGCAAATTGGGTCTTAAATTTGGAGGGGTCGAAGCGGGTAATACCGGCAGCACCATTAACACCATTGACAAGTCCATCCCAGTAAGCCGGGACATTGTTGCCAATAGGGGTGATAGCACCCAACCCTGTGACTACGACGCGTTTTAACTCCATAAATCAGTCCTCTTTATGCTTTGTTTTCCTCGATGTACTTGATGGCGTCACCAACGGTAGCAATTTTCTCAGCCTGATCGTCCGGAATAGCGATATTGAATTCCTTTTCAAACTCCATGATCAATTCAACGGTATCGAGCGAGTCGGCACCCAAATCATTTGTGAAGCTGGCTTCGTTAGTAACTTCTGCTGGTTCAACACCTAGCTTTTCAACGATAATAGATACGATTTTGTCTTTAATCTCTGACATAACTTTAATAGTTTTTAGTTAAACGAGAATGCAAAGTAAGTCATTAAATAAAAAAAAAACAAAAAAAATCTTTTTTTAATCAATTTTCATTTCTATAACGGTTGTTATTGTGCCGTCCTGCCTGCTTTTTGATGATTTCAAAATGTTGATAGTATGGATTATTCAATGAGAAAATGATCCCATTCAAAGAGAATTCACCAACTTTGCACAATTATAATGGAATAATCATGGCAATGAAAAACTTTGGTTTGATCGGTGTAGCCGGTTACATCGCACCCCGACATTTGAAAGCCATCAAAGAAACCGGAAACAATTTAACCGCTGCCCTCGATCCTTTCGATTCAGTGGGTATCATGGATAGCTATTTTCCGAAAGCCGCTTTCTTCACCGAACCCGAACGTTTCGACAGGCATATGGACAAACTACGCCGCAGTGGCAGCGGACATATCGATTATGTCAGCATCTGTAGTCCGAATTATCTGCACGATTCACATATCCGTATGGCTTTGCGCAATCAGGCTGATGCCATCTGCGAAAAACCAATCGTACTCAACCCATGGAACGTGGACGCCTTAAGTGAAATTGAACGTGAAACTGGAAAAAAAATCTACACAATCCTCCAGCTTCGCCACCACAAAGTCATCATGGATCTGAAAGAAAAGATTGATAATGGGCCAAAAGATAAAATGTATGATATTGATTTAACATACATTACATCTCGTGGTGCCTGGTACCATCGCTCATGGAAAGGTAATGTTGAAAAAAGTGGCGGTGTGGCTACGAACATCGGCGTACATTTCTTCGATATGCTCACCTGGATTTTCGGTGAAGTGAAAGAAAATATTGTTCACCTGAGCCAGACTGACAGTGCTGCAGGATTCCTTCAGCTCGAAAAAGCCCGTGTTCGTTGGTTTTTAAGCA
>CANNKD010000027.1 GCA_947505205.1 Bacteroidota bacterium
GAACATTTGATAGCTTTGCCAATATCCCGTTACTATTACATTATCCTGGGAGTCAACAGTGCTCATTACAGACTGTTTTTGGTCATCTCCTGCTGGATTCATCCAATCTAAAGTGTATTGTGCAAACATATTGGAACTTGAAAAAAATATAATTGATACAACTAATAGTTTTTTAATATTTTTCATAATAGATTGATTTAAAATTTATTAAGTTTAATTCTCAGGTGTTCCGGCTTCGATCCATAATTCAAACTGTCTGATTTTGCAATCCGAAAGTTTTTGACTGTCTTTGGGCATCAAAGTATATCCATTGATTCCTTTGAGTGAGGAGATGAGGCTTCCATTTGCAGCGGCATTCGCGATTTCGCTGTAGCTGGTAAGGCTGAGGCTGCCGGATGGGTTACTTCCGCTATGGCAACCCTGACAATAGTTTTGAACGACCGGAAATATATGTCCGGAAAAACTGACATTCAGGGTATCACAATTGTCGTCAGCACAAACATTGTTTTGCGCTCCCTGATTGATCCATTTTTCAATCTTATCAATATGCGCCTGACTTAATGCCTGACGTGGTGCAGGTGGCATCCGTTTTTCAGGATTTGATTTTGTGATCACTTCAAACAGTTCACTGTCAGATGGATTGCCTGCTTTCACTTCGCGCATGATCGATGCATAATCTCTTATTACTACGCCTTCTTCGGCTGTTCCGGCATCGTGACAACCCGAGATTCCACAACTCGAGACAAGCAATGGCAGCACTTCCGTCTCAAAGTAAACTGAATCAGGATCGCAATTATTTTCAATAACCGGTGGAGTTGCGCCCACAATATCTGGTTCATGCTCACAGGAAGCTGTAAATACTAAAGTGCCAATTGTTAGCGAAAGTGTTATAATTCTGAAGTCAAATTTCATGATCAATATTTTGAGATCTCAAAAGTATCTTCATCGAACCATAATAGCTAATCAACAAACTCCAATGAGAAAAAACCGACTTTAATTGAGATTAAACAGAGGTTAACGCCAAAAAGCACAAACTCATTTAAACAGGTCAGAAGCAATGCCATCGGCAAATAATTTGCCCGTTTGTGTTAAAAAAAGACGGTTTTCCTTTAGTAGCAATTTATCTTGTTTGATATATTTTTCGGCAATTTTTCGGCAATATAATTCAAAATACTCACCAAAAACATTGCGAATATGTTCCAAATCGCAGCCCCAGGATGTGCGCAAAGAGGTCATCACATATTCATTGTATTGCTGCTCCATAGTGAGAATTTCGGCTTCAAAAAGAACTGTTTTCTCATCCTGGAGCTTGAGATATTGACTCAAATTAGACACATTCCACTGGCGCGAAACGCCATTAAACGAATGGGCCGAAGGGCCCAAACCAAGGTAATGGCCTCCCAACCAATAAATACTGTTGTGACGCGAATAAAAACCGGGTTTGGCGAAATTGGATATTTCATAATGAACAAATCCATTCGCTTCCATTTGTTCCATTAAAATGTTAAAATGGCGAATGCTCTGCTGTTCGTCAACTGGTGGCAAATTGCCTTTGCCAATCAAATGCGATAGTGCTGTTTTGGCTTCCACCGTAAGCGCGTAGGCTGATAAATGGTTTATTCCGAATTGGAGAAATGATTCAATGTTGGCTTTCCATTTTTCATCGGTCAAGGTAGGAATTCCGTAAATTAAATCGATTGTCAGATTATCGAAACCGGCTTTTTTAGATTGCTCAATTGCTGCAACTGCCTGGTTAGACGAATGAACGCGGTTTAGATAGTGCAAATCATCATCATAAAAACTCTGAATACCCATACTCAAACGATTCACTTTGCTTTGTCGAAGTGCGGTTAAATAGTCAACCGTAATATCGTCGGGATTGGCTTCGAGTGTAATTTCAACGTCATCCGGAATCGTAAAATGATCATGCAGTTGTTGAATTATTCTGTTTAACTCACTGATTGAAAGCATTGAAGGTGTTCCGCCGCCAAAATAAATCGTTCTGATTTCCTGATTTTGTAAATAGTTTTTTTGCATCTCAATCTCGGCGCAAACAGCATCCACAAACGAAGACTTGCTTTTTACCGAAGCAATCGAAAAGAAATTACAATAATGACATTTCTGTTTGCAAAAAGGTATGTGAAGATAGATGCCGGCCATTTATTTTAATCATATTTTGAACAATTTTCAAATGTTTTTGTTTAAAGTTTCAATAGAAAGAATAAACAAGATGTCCCAAATGTAAACCGAATGATTCGAACAAGCGGCAAATTTATTCTTCCTGATTTCGAGAATTATAAATTAAATCAAATAAATAAGTAAAAATCAAATCATTATGAAAAAATCAATTTTGAGTTTAGCACTCATTTTTACCGGAGTTTTTAGCTTTGCACAGACGACAGAATGGAAAATAGATAATGCGCATTCGAGTGTAAATTTCGAAGTTTCGCATATGGTAATTTCAACTGTAACCGGAAAGTTTGAAAGTTTTGAAGGGAAAATCCTTTCTGACAAACCCGATTTCACCGATGCGAATATTTCGTTTACGATTCAAACAGCCAGCGTAAATACCGATAATGAAAAACGTGACGGACATCTGAAATCAGCTGATTTTTTTGATGCAGAAAAAAACCCAACGATTCAATTTATCGGTAAATCTCTTTCGCAAGTAAGTGGAAATAAATACGTTATAAAGGGTGATTTGACCATGCATGGTATTACGAAATCGGTTGAATTAGGTGTAAAATATAACGGTACCATGAAAGACCCTTGGGGAGGAACACGTGCTGGATTCAAGATAAGCGGCGAAATTGTACGCGCAGATTATGGGATGCTCTACAATTCGGCACTTGAAGCAGGTGGCGTTTTAATTGGAGAAACGGTTGCTATCAGCGTGAATTTGGAGTTAGTAAAAAAAGTGAACTAAAGTTCAGGGTGAACTAATGTGAACTTAAGTTAAAAAGTAGTGCCTTCCTGCCAGGCTGAGCCAGTAAACATAGAGGTTGATGAAAGGTTGAATAGCATGCGGATGACGCTGATTTAGCAGATTTACACGGATTTTTATCTGAAGATAACTCTCATAAATCTTTCAGGATCTGATCATTACTAACCTTTACTATTTTAACTAAGAAAACCGGGATTCGCGAGGATTTCGGTTTTTCGCATTACTAAACCCTAAATGAGGTAGAATTGTATCTGCGGGTATCCATTACATCTGCGCCATCTGCGTTCAATTGATGTAAAGATATTATTGCATTTTGCCATTTGCATTTGCCATTTTGTGTTCCAGAAACTTATTTATTCAGCACGATCCTGAAAGTAGTTCCCTCACCGATTGACGAAGATTTCACGTAAATTTTCCCTTTGTGGTATTCACGAACGATGCGCTGGGCGAGTGTTAAACCAAGTCCCCAGCCACGTTTTTTGCTCGAGAATCCCGGATTGAAAACAGTTTGATAATCAGATTTATGAATGCCTTTTCCGGTATCGGAAACATCAATTTTCACCACATCATCTTCGTTTTGAATTGTGATTTTTATCTTACCCGAACCACTCATGGCATCGATGGCATTCTTGCAAAGGTTTTCGATTACCCATTTGAACAACGAAATATTAAGTGGAATGATAATTGTTTCGGAAGGCAATACAACTAATTGAAATTCAATTTTTTTCGAACTTCTTACGCGAAGATAATCAATGGTTTCTTCAATTTCTGCTACCAGATTGGCCGGTTCAAGAATAGGAGCAGAGCCGATTTTTGAGAATCGTTCGGTAATCATTTCCAATCGCTGAATATCTTTTTCCATCTCATCGATTCCATCAATCTTAGCCGGATTCATCTTCAATAGTTCAATCCAGGCCATGAGCGACGAAAGTGGTGTTCCAATCTGATGGGCCGTTTCTTTGGCCATGCCTGCCCACACCTGATTCTGTTCCGATCGGCGGGCATAACTGAATAACAGATAGGCAATTAACAAAAAGAGCGCGATAATCAAAATTTGAGCGAGCGGAAAATACTGCATCTGATGCAACAACTCAGAGCTTTTATAATGAATCAATGTTTTGCCATAGTCCAGAAAGTTGAGTTCGATAGGCGTATTTTCTGCTGCCATCAAAGCAAGTTGACTTTGGATAAAAACTGAATCCTGCATTTTCTTTTGATCGATATTTCCAAACTGGATTACTTTTCGCGAAGTGCTATCGGTGATAATTACAGGAACATTGGAAGCGTTGGAAGCAACTTCTGCCAAAAAAGAACTGACTAAATCGTCCAAAACACGCCTCAAATCGCTGAACACGCGCGACTCGCGGTAATACAAAACCTCTTTGTTTTGAAAAGAATATTGAATAGAAATAGGCTCGTACACCGAAAACCGGGCTAATAATTCGCCCTGCAACTGTTTGATAGTGTCTTCACCCGGGCTTAAATTTTTCGACATCAAAATTTGTCCTTTTTCGTCGGCAACTATTACCGGAATGCTGTTGTTGTTGCTGATAATCTCCAAAAAAAAGGTGAGGTCTTCGTTATCCGATCCATCTAATAATCGGCGGTATGCCTTTGCAAGCAGCTCAACACGCTCTCTTTCCTGCTTGCTTATTTGTGCATAAAAACTCTCATTATAGCTAATCATTCGGATACGACGTTGCACAGTTTCGGCCCACACTTTCACACGGGTACGCTCTTCATTGGCAAACCTGGTAACGAGTAAATTGGTGTAAAATATTGATGCACTGATAATTATCAGAGCCATGGTAGCAAGTATAATTTTCCAACGTTTCTTTTGAGAATAGATGTTCAAAGCTTATTTGTTTAGGTTTACCGGCTATATTATGAAATTACAATGTATTATTTTCGAAATGTATAGAAGTGATTTTGCAGAAACATAACGCCCCAAATGTTAATTTAGTTCAAAAATAGATAAAATTGCAAGAATACATACAAGCCGCCGTTTTGAGATTCATTACTTTTGTTGCATTAATACCATAAGAATCTTTCTTTAAGGTATAATTTTCATTAAATCTTTTAATATTAACAAGATGAATAAAATCACGAAACCGCTTTTCGCATTGCTCCTTGCAGTGTCGATGGGCATGGCGTTAAACACTCAGCTTATGGCACAATCCACCGAAATCCTTCCTTTGGAGAATTTCTTCAAAAACGCAGATCGTACTTCGTATGATATCAGTCCTGACGGAAAATACATTTCTTTTCTCGGTCCTTTTGAAAACCGTATGAATATCTTTGTTCAAAAGATAGGAAGCGAGAAAGTTACACAGATAACCTTTGAAAAGGATCGTGATATTGCAGGATATTTTTGGGCAAACAATACCCGTATTTTATTTTTGAAAGACAGTGGTGGCGACGAAAATTTTGCGCTTTACGGCGTTGATTACAACGGTAAAAACCAAAAAGGGTTGACAAATTTTCCTGATGTGCGCACACAAATTATTGATGATCTTGAAGATCAGGAAGATGAGGTAATTATTGGATTAAACAAACGAAATCCACAGGTTTTCGATCCGTATCGTTTGAATATCAAAACCGGCGAAATGGTGATTTTGGCCGAAAATCCGGGAAATATTCAAGGCTGGATGACCGATCACGAAGGAAAGTTGCGATTAGCCATGGCCATTGTGGATGGAATTAATACCCAAATTCAATACAGAGCCACTGAGCAGGAAGAATTTAAAGCTATTTTGACGACTAATTTCAAGGAATCACTTGATCCTGCATTCTTTACGTTTGATAATAAATTTATTTATGCCACTTCAAACCTCGGTCGTGACAAAAGTGCTGCAGTTGTTTTCGATCCAAATACCGGAAAAGAAATTGAAATGTTATATAAAAATGATGATTATGACCTTTCAAGCATTAGTTATTCACGCAAACGCAAGGTTTTAACGGCCGCAAGTTATGTTTCGTGGAAACGTGAACGTCATTTCTTCGATGATGCCACCAAACAGCTTTTCGAAAAGCTCGAAAGCCAACTAAAAGGATATGAAATCTCCATTTCGGCCAGCGATAAAGCTGAAGAAACCTATATCCTTCGCACATACAGTGATCGCTCGCTGGGCTCTTACTACATTTATGAAAAAGCAAATGATAAACTGACGAAGATTCAGGAGGTGAGTCCCTGGATTGATGAAACCAAAATGGCCGACATCAAACCAATTCAATATCGTGCCCGAGATGGACAAATCATTCATGGCTATTTAACTTTACCAAAAGGTGTTGAAGCCAAGAATCTGCCGGTTGTTGTAAATCCGCATGGTGGCCCATGGGCACGCGATAATTGGGGTTTCAATCCGGAAGTGCAGTTTTTGGCAAACCGTGGTTATGCTGTTTTGCAAATGAATTTCCGCGGATCTACTGGCTATGGACGCGCTTTTTGGGAATCGAGTTTCAAACAATGGGGTTTGACGATGCAAAACGACATCACCGACGGAGTATATTGGCTTATTCATCAAGGCATTGCCGACAAAGATAATATTGCCATTTATGGAGGAAGTTATGGCGGTTATGCAACCTTGCAGGGATTGGTTGTTACACCAACTTTATATGCTGCAGGTGTTGATTATGTAGGCGTATCAAATTTATTTACTTTCATGAATACAATTCCACCATACTGGAAACCCATGCTTGATATGATGTATGAAATGGTTGGAAATCCTGTGAATGACAGCATTCAGCTCGAAGCTACTTCACCTGCTTTAAATGCGGATAAAATCATGGCTCCGCTGTTCGTGGCTCAGGGAAAAAACGATCCACGCGTGAATATTGCCGAATCGGATCAAATTGTTGAAGCCCTACGCAAACGTGGTGTTGAAGTAGAGTATATGGTGAAAGACAACGAAGGTCATGGCTTTCACAACGAAGAAAACCGCTTCGATTTCTACCGTTCGATGGAGAAATTTCTGAGTAAACATTTGAAAGACTAATCATTTTTTAATTTCATGGAAAACCACCGGATGAACTGTTCATTTGGTGGTTTTTTGTTTGCCAAAATGGACTTGAATTTGTTCAAAAATCACCAAACCAGCTTTATTAAAAAAATGAAGTCAGACCACTATTTGCAAAGTAAAATGATCTAAATTTGCGTAATCGCAATTTAATTTGTGTTTCACATCAATTTAATTTGTGTTTCACATCAATTAATATATTACTTTTGGTTTATCTGTCGATAAGAATATGGTTTTTTATGACAGATTTTATTGGGAAATAATGTAATCAATTATCAAACAGGATCGAAAATAACGGCCTCTTATTTTTGATTTTATCGACAAATAGTATGTTAAACAGAAAAATGGAGCATTGTAACACCTGTGAAAATTGTAATATACGTTCACCTTTGTTTAATTTATTGAGCGAAGAAGAACTAAAAATCATCAACACAGGTCGTTTTGAAGTTGTATTCAATGCAGGTGAAAATATCATAAAGCAAGGAACATCGGCCTCACATCTCATAGTGCTTACACGCGGCATGGCTAAATTGTATTTGGAAGGCCTTGATAAAAAGAATTTGATTTTAAAACTGATGCCACCATGGAAAATGTTTGGTGCCCCAGGTTTGTTTTCAGATGTTCGCTACCAATACTCAGTTACGGCACTTGTTGAGTCGTCGGCTTGTTTTATTCCTTCAGAAAACGTTCGTAAAATTATTCGCTCTAATCCCGATTTTGCAGAAGGATTGTTAAAACACTGTAACAATAATAACGCAAACAATTATGAGCGTTTGGTTAGTTTGACGCAAAAACAGATGCATGGCAGATTGGCAGATGTTTTGTTGTATTTAAGTAAAGAAATTCACCATTCAACGGCTTTTAACCTGTGCATCACCCGTCAGGAAATTGGTGATATGTCGAATATGACTAAAGAAAGCGCCACGCGCATCCTGAAAGAGTTTGAAAATGAGGGTATTATTAAGATTGAAACGAAAACCATCGAGATTCTGAAGATGGACAACTTGAAGGAAATAGCCTTGCATGGTTAAAACTGGAAGTATCTGAATTATTTTAAGTGAGCGGAAGTAAACATGCCATTCATGTCACTCAATTTTATCTCAGAATGTTAAGCAATTGTCCATTACACACTCAATTCACAATAATTTTAGCGATTTTTGATTGGTAGTTTCCCGATTGGACAGAATATAAATACACGCCTTTTGGTAGCTGTCCAACCGAAATTTCGAAGTGGTTTGTATTCACATTTAGTGGATAATTCCCAATTTGCCTTCCTTGAAAATCTGTTATAAACATTGTGGCTGTAGTAGTTCCCGCAGGTAATTCATAATTCAAAGTTAAGCGATCGGCAGCCGGATTCGGAAAGGCAGAAAGTCTATTGTTAGTTGTGTTTTCAGGATTATTTTTTACTGACAAATACAAGGTTCCAGGCAAATCATATACTGCGGTTTCAATGGTATATGGACTCAGCGAATAATCAAACGTATAGGTAACGAGTTTTGTACTTCCGTCTGAAAGTGAGGTTGCATAATAATATTGGCATCCCGGAAGTGTTAGCAACATATTTCCATTTTCTTTTACAATATTGGTGGTATAGGTATAATATAAATTTACGGCATCGTAGCTGTAATACGTATAAACCAAACACAAGCTGTTGTCAGTAGTAAATAAATTTTCCGAAACATATTGAATATCATACAGATAGTTGTTTGCTGGCACAGAAATGGTAAGTGTTTTCCAGATTGTATGATTCGTGTTGTAAATTCTACATTGGTTTAGTCCAATATCCATTATAAAAAATTTGTCGCCTGAGTTGGCTAATTGTGTGAAAGTACCCGAATACGCATAGGAGCTTTCGAATGCAATTTGTGAAAATCCGGTTAAACTGAAAAACAGTGCAACCAATATAAAGGATAGTTTTTTCATCAGTATAGTATTATTGAATTTATCGGCAAAGGTTGAAATAGTTATTGTTTCGCAGTGTACAGAATTCGATGGAATATTTATAAGATTATAAGATTTGATTTTTGATTGATTTTTTTAATTTAAGTTTGTACAGAATAATTTGTATTTCACACAATGTATTGTATAATAGCTTTTTATAATTTATGAATCACATCCCCGAAAACAGATTAACAACACCTGATTTTTTGAAAGGCATTGCTGTTATCTGTATGATTCAGGTGCATTTGACTGAATTATTTGCCACTTATGATATTTATACGAGTAATCCGGGACGATTTTCGCTGTTTTTGGGAGCCATTCCGGCGGCACCCGTTTTCATGAGCGTGATGGGTTATTTTTTGTTTCAGGCAGAAGACACCAAAAAATCATTGTTTCGTGGATTGAAAATTATTTTCCTGGGTTTGCTTTTGAACATCGGATTGAATGCGCATCTTCTTATAAAAATTTATCAAGGTGCTTATCAATTTAACCCTTACAATTATATTTTTGGCGTTGATATCCTTTTTTTGGCCGGAATATCAATACTCGTGATTTCAATTTTAAAGATATTTTTAAAGTCGAATGTTTGGTTATGGCTGCTTTTTGCAACAATGGTTGCCTTTGCAGGAATGGTATTACCGCAATATTCCGGCGAAAGTAGCTGGATCTATTATGTTGAGGCTGTTTTCTGGGGAAAGAGTGATTGGTCTTATTTTCCAGTTTTCCCTTGGCTTGTTTATCCTTTGCTTGGCATTGTATATCAACTGATTGAGACTAAAAAAATTCCGTTTATTGATAAAATATTGCTTTCAAATTATACACTTCCTGTATTATTTTTATTAAATATCCCATTTATTAAATTTGGTTTTGATATTGCGATTGATTTGCCTTCGTATTATCATCATTCATTATTATTTGTTCTTTGGGCAATCGTTTTTATGGCGTTTTGGATACTTGTTTTTCACCGGATCAACAATCTCACTATCTCATTCAAAATCAATAGATATATTTGTTGGATTGGTAAAAATGTAACCGCATTTTATGTGTTTCAGTGGTTGATTATTGGCAATATTGCAACATCGGTTTTCCGAACGCAATCCTTCACAAAACTAACAGTTTGGTTTGTATTTATTATTTTAGCAATAAGTTTGCTTGTTCTTGTGTGGCGGGCATTACAAACCAAATTTCGTAATAGGATTAAGCAAGTTTGAATGAAGCACGAAGTAACAGAGAGATGAGTAGTGATTTGTGAGAAATGTTGGAAGTACGAAACACCCTTAAACTTGAAACAAAACCAACGTGAAACTTCTCAAACCTAAAACAATTCAACCTTTCAACAAAAAAACCAAACTTCATCACCATATAATGACCTATCATAAAGAATATCGTTGCATTTCCCCCTAAATGTAGCTAATTTTGACCCATCAAAACGTAAATTGTCTAATATTGTGCCCGTTTAAACTCATTAAAATTAATTTCATGAAAATCAAATCCTTTATTCTAATTTTATTACTGAGTCCGGCTTTTATCGCTTTCGCACAGCAAAAGAAGATCGAGAAAGCAACTTCTTTTGGGAAGCTTCCGGCTCCAATTTCGGTTCCAAGCATCGCTCAGCAAATTAAAGACGGGACTTTTATTCCGGTTGAAGACGATCAAACACCTCGCATGGCGCAGCCAAAACGCAGCGGCGCTAATATGACTGTTCCTGGCAAAGGCGAGCTTCCTTATGGCGACCCATTGGTTGCAAAACAGCGCAATGCCACAAATCATGCCGGCAAAGAACCATTGTTGGTTTTTGATGCAAATACTTCACCTTACACACCTTCAGATCCTACCGGAGCCGTTGGCCCAAACCACTTTATAGGTGGCTGGAATACAGGTTTTCGTATTTTTGATAAAGCAGGAAATCCTTTGGCGCCTGCTGCTTCCTTATCAACTTTGTTTCCCGGAAACAACCTTGGCGACCCGATTGTATTATATGATGCAGTAGCCGATCGTTTCATTATCACCGAATTTGATCAAAGTCCAAATGGATTCAATTTTGCCATTTCTCAAGGCCCTGATCCTGTGAATGATGGTTGGTATATTTATACTACTGGCATGGGCAGTGGACAGTTTCCTGATTACCCGAAATTTTCTATTTGGAGCGATGGATACTATATCACCGCCAATATCTCTCAAACAAACCGTGTATTCGTGATTGAACGTGATCCTGTAATTCTTGGAGATGCACCACAGTTTGTTGGATTTCCATTAGCCGGAATCAAAACATCCGGTTTTTATAGCCCACAGGTTTTTAATGTTTGTAATGCTGCCATGCCGGCAGCTGGAAATGCCGTTGTCGTGTATTTGCAAGACGATGCCTGGAGTGGTGTTTCACAAGATCACTTGAAACTATGGACCATTAATGTGGATTGGGTAACACCAGCCAACTCAACTGTTTCAACTGCTCAACAGATTATTACACAGCCTTTTATATCGGTATTTGATGGCGGTTCGTTCTCAAACAGACCACAACCTGGAGGCCCAGATTGCGATGTACTTCAGGCAACAATCATGAATCAGGCACAGTTTCGTAAATTTGCTGACCATAACTCTGTAGTTTTCAATTTTGTCGTTGACACAGATGGCACAGGTGGCGAATTGGCCGGAGTTCGTTGGTATGAATTGCGCCAACCGGCTGATGATCAACCATGGGAACTTTATCAGGAAGGAACCTATATTTCACCAAACAATAATAAAGATGCGTTTGGTGCCAGCATGGCGATGGATAACCAGGGAAATATTGGCATGGGTTACACCACCGTAAGTAGTACAGAAAAGATAGCAATCTATTATACAGGGCGTTACGCAGGTGACCCACTTGGTGAAATGACCATTGATGAAACTTTGATCGGACAAAGCACTACAAACAATTCATCAAACAGATTGGCAGATTACACACATTTGACTGTTGATCCATCTGATGATCAAACATTTTGGCATATTGCTGAGTATTTCAAAAGTGGCAGGAAAGATGTGGTTGGAGCATTTAAAATAGCATCTGCTTTAATAAACGATGTTGGAGTTTTGACGATTGACGCTCCAAATGATGGTGTACTCACCGATACTGAGCCAGTTACAATTACAGTAATGAACTTCGGTGAAACAGCACAAAGCAATATTCCGGTCTATTTCCAAGTAGATAATGGCGCACAAGTAAACGAAATATTTCCAAATGAACTTGCGCCGGCTTCCTCAGCTCAATATACTTTTACAGCTACTGCAGCCATGGGAACGATGGGACAAACCTATCAATTGCGTGCAGGTACTGCACTCGGACCTGACATAGATGCAAGCAACGACACCGTTGTAAAAATGGTAACAAATCTTTTCAGTACCGATTGTGGTGTGAATGGCGTTCTTTCGCCTGTATCAGGAACCAACCTGACTAATGCCGAACCTATTGTTGTTTCAGTCAAAAACTTTGGTGCACTTGAACAAACAGCTTTTAGTTTAAGTTACATCCTTGACGGAAATACAGTGAATGAACAATGGTCGGGCCAGATTGGTATGGGACAAACGATTGAATATACTTTTACGAACACCGGCGATTTCTCGGCCATGGGCGATCACCAACTGAGTGTTTACACAACCTTAGTTGACGATCAAAATTTAACAAATGATACCACCACAACCGTTATAACCAAAACAAACTGTCAGCCACAATCGAGCTGTGCCTTTGGTTTTGGATTGTATAAGTTTAAAGTTGGAACCATTGATAATATCACAGATTGTTCGCCAAATGGCTACGGTGATTTCACCAATTTGGTTGCCAATCTCGAACGCAACGAAAACCATGAAATTGAAGTGACAACCGGTTATGGCAATCAATATATGCGTGTTTGGATCGATTTCAACGATAATTTTTTGTTTGAAGCAAATGAGTTAGTAGTTGATAATGTGATTATAGCCGAAGGACAAGGTGCCGGTGATTATACCCAAATCGTTCCGTTTAGCATTGCTGGCGATGCCAATCTTGGTGAACATTTACTGCGAGCCAAAATCAATTACAACCTACTTGTACCGGATGATGCATGCGAAGGTACCGAAACCGGTGAAACCGAAGATTACAAAGTAAACATTGGGGTTTACACGAATGTTGGCACTCAATTAATGAGCAAAGCAGAATTGATCATAACTGATAATGGCAACAATCATTTTGACGTTTCGTTGGTTTCTAATGAATTGACAGAAACAATGATTATCAGTCTGCACGATGTTTTCGGACAAACTTTAGTCGAAAACCGCATTGAAAAAGCAAACGGACGCTATACTTATCCTTTGGATCTTTCGTACGCCAAAGCCGGCGTGTATGTTGTCCGCGTTGGAACGCATCAATATGGTAAAGTGAAAAAGATTTTCGTGAAATAGCAAAAACGCAATTCAATAAATGAAAAAATCAGGCTTCGGAAACGGAGCCTGATTTTTTTATGTCTTGATTTTAGGCCTATTTCACCTCGCAACCGTTATGGAATGCTTCGGTTGGCGATACAAAACAGAGTTTTCCTTCGCTGTTTTCGGCCATCAATATCATTCCATTTGAAACGATGCCACGAAGTTCTCGTGGAGCTAAATTTACAAGCATACACACTTTTTGTCCGGTAATGGCTTCTGGCGCATAATGCTCAGCAATGCCGCTCACCACGGTTCGTGTGTCGATGCCGGTATCGATGGTGAGTTTTAATAATTTCTTTGTTTTTGGAACGATTTCAGCTGAAATGATGGTGCCTGTACGGATGTCCATCTTTGCAAAATCCTCATAAGAAACGGTTTCTTTTTGCGGTTTTAAAACCGGTTCGGAGGCTTCAAGGTTTGCTTTTTTAGTATCGAGCAGTTTTTGAACTTGTTTTTCAACATCAACATCTTCAATACGTTCAAAGAGTAATTCAGGTGTTCCTATAACACTTCCGGCAGGCAATAATTCTGTTGCGACTGCATCTATCCAGTTAAGTTTCTTTAAACCAATCATTTGTGTGAGTTTTGCAGCACTGAAAGGCACAAATGGTTCGGAAAGAACTGTTAATTTGGCAACAATCTGCAGTGAAACAGCCAATACGGTTTTCACACGTTCAGGATCGGTTTTAAACACTTTCCAAGGCTCATTTTCGGTAAGGTATTTGTTTCCCAATCGTGCCAGATTCATCAATTCGGACAAGGCTTCACGGAAACGATATAATTCAATGCTTTCGCCAATTTTTGCCGGAAAAGCATCCATCAAGCGTAAAGCTTCAATGTCGTTTTCGTTGAGGTTTGCCAAAGCCGGAACAACGCCATCAAAATATTTATGCGTGAGAACAAGAGTTCGGTTTACAAAATTACCATAAACAGCAAGTAGTTCGTTGTTATTGCGTGCCTGAAAATCTTTCCAGGTGAAATCATTGTCTTTCGTTTCGGGGGCATTGGCAGTCAACACATAACGTAACACATCTTCCTTACCCGGAAATTCTTCGAGATATTCGTGCAACCAAACAGCCCAGTTTCGTGAAGTGGAAATTTTATCACTTTCGAGATTTAAAAATTCATTTGCCGGAACATTTTCAGGTAAAATATAACTTCCTTCGGCATGCAACATGGCAGGGAAAATGATGCAATGAAACACGATATTGTCTTTTCCAATAAAATGAACCAGTTTTGAATCTTCATTTTTCCAGTAAGGTTTCCAATCATTTCCGGTTTTTTCGCTCCATTCTTTGGTTGCCGAAATATATCCAATTGGCGCATCAAACCACACATAAAGCACTTTCCCATCGGCACCGTCAACAGGCACTTTTACGCCCCATTCCAAATCGCGCGTTACGGCTCTGGCTTGCAATCCCTGATCAATCCATGATTTGCATTGACCATAAACATTTGATTTCCAATCATCTTTATGTCCTTCCAAAATCCACTCACGCAACCAGGGCTCGTAATCATTCAATGGTAAATACCAATGTTTGGTGTCTCTCAATACGGGAACATTACCACTTAAGGCCGAGCGGGCGTTGATTAAATCGAGTGGACTTAACGATGTTCCACAGCTTTCGCACTGATCGCCATAGGCACGGTCGTTATTGCAATGCGGACAGGTTCCGGTGATATATCGGTCAGCCAAAAAATGATTGGCTTCTTCGTCATAATATTGTTGTGATGTTTTTTCGATGAAGGCACCGTCATCGTAGAGTTTCTTGAAAAATTCAGATGCTGTTTCATGATGAATTGGGTCAGAAGTTCGGCTGTAAACATCGAATGAAATACCAAATTTTTCAAACGAATCTTTGATTATGGCGTGGTATTTATCGACCACTTCTTGAGGTGAAATACCCTGTTGACGCGCTTTAATGGTAATTGGAACACCGTGTTCGTCAGATCCACCAATAAATACAACATCTTTGTTGTTCGAGCGCAAATAGCGAACATAAATATCGGCAGGAACATATACGCCGGCCAAATGACCGATATGAATAGGCCCGTTTGCATAAGGCAAGGCGGAGGTGACGGTATAACGATTGAAATGCTTATTTTTGGTTTCCATAATCAATAAATAGACTGAATTTTTTGGCAAAGTTAACCAATAGTTTGAAAATGAGAATGCCTCCATGCCTTTCGAAGGGCGATACAATTGCGATTGCAGCACCTGCAAGAAAAACAAGTCGGGAAGAGTTGCAATTTGCTGTACAATATATTGAAAAGCAAGGATACAAAGTTCGATTGGATGAAACAGTTTTCAACATAGAAAACCAATTTGCAGGTTCGGATGAAGAACGCACCTTGCATTTTCAACATTTACTTGATGATGCCGAAGTGAAAGCAATTATTTGTGCCAGAGGTGGTTACGGAACCTTACGGATTATTGATTCGCTCGATTTTTCAGAATTTGTTCAGCGTCCAAAATGGATTGTTGGTTACAGCGACATCACCGTTTTGCATGCGCATTTGAATCAGGTTTTGAAAATTGAAAGTTTGCATGCAACAATGCCGATCAATTTCGAAACAAACTCTCCACAAGCCCTCGATAGTCTTTTTAAAAGTTTAATTGGTGAAAAAATCTCCTATTCAATTGATCCACATTTACTTAACATTAATGGAAAATGCAGTAGTGAATTGGTTGGTGGAAATCTTTCTATCCTGTACAGTTTAGTCGGTTCGGCTGATTTTCCGGAAACGGAAGGTAAAATTCTGTTTATCGAAGATTTAGATGAATATTTGTATCATATTGATAGAATGATACTTAGCTTGAAAAGAGCTGCAATATTTAAAGGGTTGGCAGGTTTAATTGTCGGTGGCATGACAGAAATGAAAGACAATACCGTTCCGTTTGGCAAAACAGCAGAAGAAATTATTGCAGGGCACATTGCAGAATATGATTTCCCTATTTGTTATGGTTTTCCGGCAGGACATATTGCCGATAATCGCGCATTGATAATGGGACGAAAATACAATCTTGAGGTTGGGAACGAGGTGAAATTGAGTGAGGTTTGATAGAAATATTTTAAAACACAGATTATCAATAAGATATATTTTTAGCAACAAAAAGTCGTACGACTTTTTGTTGTTTCACCACACTTTATCGAAGGACTTTTTAAAATTAGTGTTTAAATCACAACTATTTTCTTAAAAAAACTCACTTTAAAACAAATGTAAAACCAATCCTACCGAGATATTTACCATCGAAATAGTTCTGTATTCGGTTCTGATACCGGTTGAAGTCGAGAAGTCAAAAGCGGCATTGGAAGTTAATAAATCACTTTTCAGACTCAGATCGTAGCATGGTGTGATGGCATAATTTAAGCGCAAACCGCCACCATAGGCGAAACTGATGTCTTTTGATGAGGTTATCTCATAATATTCCGGCCCAACCATATAATAAGTTGGTTTGTATAACTGATAAGGTGTTCTAGAGAAGAAAACACCGGCAAGTATTTGAATATCAAGCTCAAGCTTGTCAATAATCTGAAAAGCATATTCCGGCCCTGCCATGATGTGAATAATCCTGTAAGGGTCGCTTCGGATGTATAAATCTTTCAGAAAAGGATCTGCCTGAATCTTTTCCCAGCCTAATAATCCTACATCGACACTATGTAACTGCAAGCCCGACAGAATGGAAAAGCCCCATTTTTTGTATAACCAGATTCCGGTTTCAGCCGACACGGTAAATCCAGGTTGGGTGAAACATCCTGATTCTAAATTGTTTGATGAATATGTGAAAACAGGCAGGCTCAATCCCGTATTCAGTTCGAGATAAGCCTTCGAAGACTGGGCAAAGGCCGTAATTGTAATCATGCAGAATATTAAAAACAGGATTTTTTTCATCAAAACACTTAATTGAACAGCGAAATTAAGGATTTTTATAAGGTCTGATAACCTCACAGCGGAAATCCTCAATCGCTGATATGGTAGAATTTGTATTTTTGCACAAAATTTAGCACTCTAAAAACCATGAAAAAACTCCTGTTCATTCTGTTATTAGCCTTCGGTCAAACGCTGATGGCTCAAAATACTACCGAAACCATCGTTCTGATTAAAACTTCGGAAGGAACGATAAAGGCAAAGCTATACAACGACACGCCCGGTCATCGTGATAACTTTATTAAAATGATTAATAAGGGCTGGTACGAAAAATCACCTTTTCACCGAGTAATCAATAACTTCATGATTCAGGGTGGTGGCGACCAGTTTGGTGTGCAGGATCCGGGTTATACTATTCCGGCTGAAATTAAACCCAATCATATCCACAAAAAAGGCGCACTTGCTGCAGCTCGTATGGGTGATCAGGTAAATCCCGAAAAGAAATCATCAGGTTCCCAGTTTTATATTGTTCAAGGTCAGAAATATGATGAGAACAGCCTGAAAATGATGAGTGCCAGAAGTAAAATGGCTTACACTCCCGAACAAATTAAAACATACAGCACCATTGGTGGAACGCCACATTTAGATGGTGCTTATACCGTTTTCGGTGAAGTAATTGATGGTTTCGACGTAATTGACCGTATTGCAGCAACTAAAACTGGCCCCGGAGATGTTCCTGTAACGCCAATTACCATGACAATTGAAATTGTCCCCGCAAAATAATCCTTGTAACCAACATCTGATGAGAACTAAAATTGCTGAACTGTTAAAAGAAATTGAACAAGTTGAAATCTCAACCAAAGATCATCTTGAATCATTTCGACTGAAATACCTGAGTAAAAAAGGTTTGATTCCTTCTTTGTTCAACGATTTTAAAGACGTTGCCGCCACCGAACGTAAGGAAATGGGGATGCTGTTGAACGATCTTAAAAATCATGCGCAGACCATTTTAGATAAATTTCAGGACAGTTTTACCTCCTCAACCGAAAGCGAATCAAAACTTGATACCAGTTTACCAGCAGCCGGTTTGAGCGGATCGCGTCATCCCTTATCAATTGTTAGGCGCGATATCAATGGTATTTTTCAGCGATTGGGTTTTGTGATTTCCGAAGGACCGGAGATAGAAGATGATTTTCATAATTTCACCGCACTTAACTTCCCCGAAGAACATCCGGCACGCGATATGCAGGACACCTTTTTCATTTCGAAAAACCCAGACATCGCTTTGCGAACGCACACTTCAAGCGTTCAGGTTCGGATTATGGAGCAAGGCAAACTGCCCATTCGTATCATTGCACCGGGTCGTGTTTTCCGAAACGAAGCTATTTCGGCACGTGCGCATTGCATTTTTCACCAGATTGAAGGTTTGTATATCGACAAAAATGTTTCGTTTGCCGATCTGAAACAAACGCTCTATTATTTTGCACAGGAATTTTTTGGACCTGAGACCAAAATCAGGTTTCGCCCATCTTATTTTCCTTTTACCGAAACCTCAGCCGAAATGGATGTTTCGTGCAATATCTGTGGCGGAAAAGGCTGCAATATTTGCAAACACTCGGGCTGGGTTGAGATTTTAGGCTGCGGTATGGTTGATCCTAATGTGTTGGAAGCCTGCGGAATAGATAGCAACGAATATTCCGGCTTTGCCTTTGGCATGGGCATCGAGCGCATCACCATGATGAAATTCCAGATAAACGATTTACGCCTTTTCTTTGAGAATGATTTACGGTTTTTAAAACAGTTTGAAGCGGTGATTTGAAGTCTGAAGCACGAAGCACGAAGACGCATGCTCGGCTGCAAGACGAGGAAGTACGAAGTCGCCTGCTCTGCTGCAAGACGAGGAAGCACGAAAGACCGAAGTGACAAAGAGATGAGTAGTGAGTTGTGAGAAAAATTGGATGTGTGAAGTACAATTAAACCTGAAACAAAACAAACCTGCCTGCCCGGCGGCACGACGGGAAACTCATCAACCCATCAACTTTTCAACCTCCTGTCTGCTGGCGCAGCCTGGCAGGTAGCTCATTCCGGACTTAGTGCTTATTTTACAAAAAATAAAATATTTACCATGCAAATTTAAAATTAAGTATTAAATTTGCATGGTAAATTAATTTTTAAATCTCATGTATCTTTCGAGAGAAATAGAAAATTCTGTTGTAAAAGCATTGCAAAACTATCCGATTGTTGCATTAATTGGCCCCAGACAGTGCGGAAAATCAACATTTGTAAAACATTTGTTAGGGCAAAATCTAAACAATATTTATCTTGATTTGGAAAGACCTTCCGATTTACAAAAATTGGATGACGCCGAATGGTTTCTTTCCTCGCAAAAAGGTAAGTTAATCTGTATTGACGAAGTTCAACGTAAGCCTGACTTATTTCCGTTGATTCGAAGTTTGGTTGATGAATGGAATACGGTTGGTTCGTTTTTGATTCTTGGTTCAGCTTCAAGGGAGTTGTTAAATCAAAGTTCGGAGTCGCTTGCCGGAAGAATTAGTTATAAACGATTAACACCTTTTCTTTGGAATGAATTAGATGGAAATTATCCCATTGAAAAATACTTCTCACGTGGTGCTTTCCCCCGAAGTTTACTCGCCACAGACGACGAATCCTCTTTTACATGGCGAAGAGACTTCATAGCTACTTTTTTGGAAAGAGATTTGCTTTTCTGGAGAAATTTTACGCCGGTAACAATGCGTCGTTTATGGCAAATGTTAGCTCATGTAAACGGACAAACTGTTGATTACTCAAACTTGGCTAAGTCATTGAACGTTACATCAGTAACTGTAAAAAACTATATTGATTTATTAGAAAGCACCTATATGATAGAAGTGCTTCCGTGCTATCATTCAAACTTGGGAAAACGACTGATAAAGGCACCAAAAGTTTATATTGCCGATTCCGGAATTACCGCAGCTTTGTTGGGGTTAAACGGTTTCGAGGAAATTTCAGGGCATCCATCTGTTGGAGCAATTTGGGAACAAATCGTGCTTTCAAATCTTAAAGGTTCGTTTCCCGATGCAACTTTTTATTTCTACAGAACATCCAATGGAGCGGAAATCGATCTCGTGATGAATTATAAGAATACCATTTTTGCAATCGAATGTAAGTCTTCATTTTCACCATCCCTCTCAAAAGGTAATTACAATGCCATCGAAGATATTAATCCAAAACACACATTTGTTGTTTCTCCAACTGCAAAAGGATGGCCGATGAAATCAAATATTGACGTAGTTTCCTTAGATGAATTAAAGTTGCAACTTATGAAATTCTTGTTGAATTAATCAATTGAAGTCTGAAGCACGAAGACCGAAGCAAGAAGCACGAAGATGCCGACTCGGCTGCAAGACGAGGAAACGCGGTTAAATGTGAAATAAAACAAACCTGAAACTTATCACCCTGTCACCTTGAGAGTCGAAGCAAGTCGAAGGGCATCAACCATTCAACTTCCTGTCTGCTGGCGCAAGCCTGGCAGGTAGCTCACTCAAGGCACTCCAAGTACTCAAGGCACTTTTTTCAACTGCTCATTTCCGCACACTTTCTGTTTCAAATCGAACACTTTCGTTAGTCCTATATTTCTATAAATCATTAAGATATAAGATTTTACGAAAGATGGCATACGTTTCGCTAAAATGCTACGTTATATGCTAAGTCAAAATTATAACCGATGATTCAACTTAAAAATATCCATAAGAGTTACCAAATGGGCAGCAATAGTCTGCATGTGCTGAAAGGCATTGACCTTATCGTCGAAGCTGGCGAAATGGTCTCCATAATGGGATCGTCGGGCTCCGGAAAATCTACGTTATTAAATATTGTTGGTTTGTTGGATAACCACGACAAGGGCGACTATCAGTTAGACGGAAAAACTATTCGTGAGATGAGCGAAACAAAAGCAGCATTACTCAGAAATAAAATGCTGGGGTTCGTTTTTCAATCGTTCAATTTGATAAGCTTTAAAAACGCGATGGAAAATGTGGCATTACCTCTTTATTATCAAGGAGTTGCACGTAAAAAACGAAATGTAATTGCCTTGGAATATCTCGAAAGAGTGGGATTGTTAGATTGGAAAAATCACCTGCCAAATGAGCTTTCGGGCGGACAAAAACAGCGTTTGGCCATTGCCCGTGCACTCATTGGAAAACCAAAAATCATTTTGGCTGACGAACCAACCGGCGCTCTCGATAGCACAACATCATCCGAAGTAATGGATTTGTTTGGCGAAATAAACCAAAGTGGCATCACCATCATCATCGTAACACATGAAAACGACATAGCGCATCGAACCCAACGCATCATTCGTCTGAATGATGGTTTGATTCATACTGACAAAAAAAATGGCGTTCACCATCATGCAGATAATCTTGTATTAAGTTAATTAACAGATAGATATGTTTGACATTGATAAATGGCAAGAGATTTTTGCGACCATCGAAAAGAATAAACTCCGTACTTTTCTAACGGGTTTTTCTGTGGCCTGGGGAATCTTTATGCTCATCATTTTGCAAGGTGCAGGCGTTGGATTGCAAAACGGCGTTGAAAGTCAATTTCGATCATCGGCAACCAATACTATCTGGATTTGGAATGGGCAGACAAGTAAAGCGTATGGTGGAATGAAACCCGGACGTACTATCCAAATGACGAATGAGGATCACGATTTTTTGGCTAAATCAGTAAGTGGAATTGATCAGTTATCTTCACGTTTCGAATTGTATCGTGGTAACACCGTTTCGTATAACAATGAATTTGGCACTTTCAATGTGCGGTCGGTGCATCCGGCTTATGCCAATATTGAGAAACTTAGTCTTGTTGAAGGTCGGTTTGTGAATGAAACTGATATTAATGAATTCCGAAAATCAGTTGTGATTAGCACAAAGGTGCAGGAAGCATTGTTTAAAACAGAAAAAGGACTAGATAAATACATTAAAATCAGTGGTGTGATGTTTAAAGTTGTGGGTATTTTTACCGATGATGATGGTCGTGATGAAAATATGCAGGTGATTTACATGCCTATTTCAACAGCTCAACGTGTTTTTGGTGCAGGAACAGATATCCAAACACTTGCAGTTACGGTTGGAGATGCAACAGCCGAACAATCAAAGGAAATTCAGGATAATCTCAAACAGAAACTTGCGCAACGACACCATTATGATGTAACGGATGAAAAAGCCATGTTTTTCTGGAATAGTGTGGAAGAATTTCAGCGTTTTAAAAGTCTGTTTGCCAGCATCAGCCTTTTCATTTGGATTATTGGTATTGGAACTATTATCGCAGGCGTTGTTGGCGTGAGTAACATCATGATGATCGTTGTGAAAGATCGAACCAAAGAAATTGGAATTCGGAAAGCATTAGGTGCAACACCCGGAAGCATCATCAGCCTGATTTTGCAAGAAGCAATTTTAATCACCGGTTTTGCCGGATATATTGGCCTCGTATTGGGTGTAGGTTTGCTTGAATTGATTTCGAAACAGATCGACACGCCCTTTTTTAAGAATCCGCAGGTAGATATTAAAATTGCCGTTGGTGCAACAGTTTTATTGATGATCGCCGGTTCTTTGGCAGGATTTTTCCCGGCACGACGCGCAGCAGCCATCAAACCGATTGAAGCTTTGAGAGATGAGTAGAAGACGGAAGTTGGAAGTCGGAAGCACGAAGTCGGAAGTGAAAATTATTGTCAGCCTGCATCGGGCAGGGAAGGGCAAGTATTAGGTTAAGAAATAAATTAAGATACAACAATGTTCGATCGCGATTATTGGCATGAGATAGGAAGCAGTCTTGCGAAAAACAAGATTCGTACCGCACTTACGGCTTTTGGTGTGTTTTGGGGAATTTTCATGCTTATGATCATGCTTGGTTCGGGAAGCGGACTGGAGAATGGCGTTACCAACGGTATGGGTGATTTTGCCACCAACAGCGTTTTCATGTGGACGCGTCAAACCACAATTCCTTACAAAGGATTACCGCGAAACCGTAGTTTCTATTATAATAATGAGGATATTCCGGCCTTAAAAGAAAATATCGCCGAGCTTGATCTTCTTGCTCCGCGCCTTGAAGGTGGCGGAAGACAATCAGGGAACAATGTCATCCGTAAGGAAAAAGCCGGTGCTTTCAGCATCTATGGCGATTATCCCGAATGGAATCTCATCGATCCGGCAAATATCGATCAGGGAAGATTTATCAATCAAATTGACATCGATCAGAATCGAAAAGTGGCCGTAATCGGGAAACGTGTATTAGAGATTCTCTTCGCGAAAGATGAAAATCCACTTGGACAATACATCCAAATCAATGGAATATACTTTCAGGTGGTTGGTGTTTTTTCACCAAAAAACCAAAATATGAACTTCGGTGGCGACAAAGAACAGAGTATCCATTTACCTTTTACAACCTTACAAAAGGCTTATAATTATGGAAACATCGTTGGCTGGTTTGCTATGACATCAAAAAAAGGCATTCCCGTAACTATCGTTGAAGACAAGGCCAAAAAGCTTTTGAAAGAACGTCATAAGGTTGCACCTGAAGACGATCGGGCCATTGGATTCTTCAATTTACAAAAGGAATTCGACCAAATGACAGGTTTATTTGCAGGCATCAATGGCCTTATTTGGATTGTTGGCATTGGAACATTGCTTGCCGGTGTGATTGGTATCAGCAACATCATGCTGGTGATAGTGAAGGAACGTACACGCGAAATTGGCATCATGCGTGCATTGGGAGCAACACCTGTCAAAATTATCATGCAGATTATTGGTGAATCAGTTTTCCTGACCACAATGGCTGGTTATATTGGCCTTGTATTGGGTGTTTTCATCATCGAGCTGATCGATAAAAACCTTCCGCCACCAACATCAAATGACACGATGTTTCTGCACCCGACTATCGATTTTCATGTTGCAATTTCGGCATTAGCCATTTTAATCATTGCCGGCGTGCTTGCCGGATTGGTGCCTGCACGGCGCGCCATCAGCATTAAACCAATCGATGCCTTACGTTACGAATAAAACATAAATAACTGAAATACAATAATATAAATAAGAATAATTTTATAATATGAAAACTGCTTTAAAAATATTAATCGGCTTGGTCCTTGTGTCCGTTTTTGTCGGCACCATTTATTATCTCTATCAAAAATCACAAAAGAAAGAGGTGGTTTACAATACAATTTCGCCATTTAAAACAACGATTATTCGGAAAACAGTGGCCACAGGATCAGTCGTTCCACGTAAGGAAATTGAAATAAAACCCAAGGTTTCGGGCATTATTGAAGAGATTTTTATCGAACCCGGCGACATCATCAAAAAGGATCAGTTGATTGCCCGTGTGAAAATTATCCCTGATATGATCAACCTCAACAATGCTGAATCGAGGCTGAAACGGGCACAAATTGCATTGGAAGAAGCCAAGAAAAACTACGATCGGTATTATGATTTGTACAAGCAAAATGTGATTCCTGAAGCAGAATACCTCACTTTCGAAATTGCACAAAAAAACGCCATCCAGGAGCTTGAATCATCCGAAGATAACCTCGAACTTATCCGAGAAGGTGCAACAAAAAAAGCCGGTCAGGCAACCAACACACTCATTCGTTCAACCATCAATGGGATGGTTTTAGCCGTTCCGGTGGAAGAAGGAAAGTCAGTAATTGAAAGCAATACATTTAATGATGGAACCACAATTTGCAGCGTAGCCGATATGAACGAAATGATTTTTGAAGGAAAAGTGGACGAATCGGAAGTAGGAAAACTACGCGAAGGCATGGATCTCATTTTGACGATCGGCGCTATAGAAACAGATAAATTTTCTGCAAAACTGGAGCGCATTGCTCCAAAAGGTGTGGAAGAAAATGGCGCCATCCAGTTCGAGATACTCGCTTCCGTAAGCTTACAGGAAAAGCAATTTATCCGTGCCGGTTATAGCGCCAATGCTGATATCGTTTTGGAGAAAAAGGAAAATGTGCTGGCGATAAACGAAAATCTTCTGAAGTTTGAACACGATACAGCCTATGTTGAAGTGGAAACAGCACCACAGACCTATGAAAAACGACTCGTGAAAACTGGTCTTTCTGATGGATTAGTGATTGAAGTACTCGATGGTGTTACGGAAACAGATAAGATAAAAGGGGAAGCGAAGTAGTCGGAAGCCAGAAGCTTGAAGTCGGAAGACGCCTGCTCGACTGCTAGACGAGGAAGAACGAAGCACGAAGTTACTGAAATACAAAGAGATGAGTAGTGAGTTGTGAGAAAAATTGTGCGAAGCATGATTAAATGTGAAACAAAACAAACCTGCCTGCCCGGCGGCACGACGGGAAACTTTTCAACCTTTCAAC
>CANNKD010000028.1 GCA_947505205.1 Bacteroidota bacterium
AGTTAGCACAATCTCTTTGAATCCATAATTGATCACTTCATGAATATTTTTGTAAATATCTTTTGCCGGGCGACTAGTTGCTCTGCCTCTTACTTTTGGGATGATACAGAAGGTGCAAAAATTATCGCAACCATCCTGAATCTTGATCATGCTTCGTGTGTGAAAGGTTTTGTAAGCAGCATCATAACTGAATAAATCCTTATCAAAACCTTCTGGATCTGCTACTTCTCCTCTGAAATGAGATTCGATGATGCTATAAATAGAAGATTTTCGCTCGTTATCAACTACATAACTTATTTTATTGGTTTCAAGTAACGAATCTTTGTAATTATTTGCCATGCAACCTGTTACAACAACCACCGCATCTTTGTTTGTTTTTGTTGATTGGTTGATCGTTTGACGCGATTTCTGATCACTCTGATTGGTAACCGTACAGGTGTTGATGATATAAATATCAGCCGCTTCAGAATAGTCAACAATCTCATAACTTCCTGTATGAAAGCGTGATGCCAAGGCATCCGTTTCATATTGGTTTAATCGGCAACCCAAGGTTTTAAATGCAATTTTTTTCGTCATATGCTCACTGTCACTTTAATTTTCTCAGCTAAATCAGGATTCCTTCAATCGATAATGGTGTTGCACTTTTAATGGTGAGATCAACAAAGTTTCCGATTAAATTTTTGTCTTCTGATTTAAACCGAACTACAATTTTTCCTTCAGTTAGGGCTGATAGGTAACCGTCTTTACGATCTAATCCTCTGACTAAAACACGTACAGTATTTTCAATCAATCTGTTATTGAATTTTATGGAATGTTTTGTGAGTTCTTCTGTTAAGATATGGTACCGGTTTTTTTTTGTTTCTTTCAGGACATCATCTTCCCATCTCGAGCTTGCTGCGCCTGGCCGCACACTGTATTGGGCAATATATGCCATATTGAATTCAAATTCTTCCATCGCTTTGCGGGTGTTTTCAAATTGTTCGGCTGTTTCACCCGTAAATCCGACAATGATATCCGTAAAAATGGTTGCTTCAGGAATTAATCGTCTGATTGTGTGTATAATCTGACGGTATTTTTCCATTGAATGTTTGCGGTTCATACGTAATAAAACATGGTCGTCGCCAGATTGAACAGGCAAATGAATCTGTTTTGCCAGACATTTATATTGCGAAATAACCTCGATCACTTCGTCAGTCATGTCGCGCGGATGCGGTGAGGTAAAATAAACCCAAAATTCATTTCCAGCAAGGTTTCCGTATTCACCAATTTGCCTGAGTAAGTCAGGAAAAGTGATTTCTTCCCCTTTTTTATCCAGTCCATAAGAATTTACGTTTTGGCCCAATAAAGTGATTGACTTATATCCATTTTCAATCAATATTTTAAGCTCATTCATTATTTCGATAGAGCTGCGCGATACTTCACGTCCACGTGTATAAGGCACGGCACAGAAGGTGCAAAATTTATCGCAGCCATTCTGAATTGGGATAAATGCATCAAAATCTGAGGTATGTGTTGGTTCAACATCCCAAAAATGTTCAATGTTTTTGCCGGGATTTAGCTTAAAACTTTCAGGTTTGTTGACGTGAATTGTTTGCAGCTGAACAATGGATTGTTTCGGCCCTGTTTTAATTTCTGATTGTTTAAGTGTTTCTCTATCAATATTTTGATGATTTAAACCAGCTGGTGTAACGATTCCGTATTGACTGATCATTTCTGGAAATTGTGGTAAATCACTCATTGGGAAAACCAAATCGAATAACTTCAGAAAACGCTCATTATCAGAGGGTAATATGCAGCCTGAAACGAAGGTAATCAGGGTTTTCCTGTTTTTCATCTTGTTCCATTTTGCGATACGAGCATAAACCTTATCGATGGCCTTTTGACGAACCGAGCAGGCAATTACACCTAAAATTGATGCCTGATTTTCATCGTCCGTCTGGCTAAAGCCCATCTGACCTAAAACAGTATTAACCCGTTCAGCATCAGATAGATTCATTTGGCAGCCTAAGGATATAAGATGGTATTTCATTTCGTTAATTTATCTTGGATATTTATTTTAAGAATCGGATTATAGATTTAATTGCAAGTCCTTTGCTTAAAAATAAACTTCCGCATGGATTTGATCAGGTGGTATTGATTTCAGCTCCAGTAAATCGAAAACCTCATGAATCATGTCGAAATTCCCACACAAAAAGCAATGCGTATCAGTAGAAACTGGATTTTGTTTGATGTAATCTGTTACGCGCCCATGAAAATCACCCTTCTTTTCTCCAGAAGTGCAAGCGATATATCTTGATTTTTCAAAATCTTGTTTTCCATAGGATTCATTTTCATACCGAATGCCATGGATGACTTTATAATCCATTGTTGGATAGCTTTTTATAAAACTATGAAAAGGAGCTATGCCACTTCCGGTAGCAATAAACAGAAATTTTGAAGTCTGAACCAAATCGGATTCGATGATGAAAAAACCCAGCGGACCCTCAATTTGCATTTGTTCGCCTGGTTTCGATTTCTTCAATTGCTTGCTAACCAGACCATCTTCTACCTCTTTGACCAAAACCTCAATGAAATCCTCGTTTTCGCCACTGTAAATGGAGTATTCGCGGTTATGTATGCTTCCTGCTTTTCCTAAAAGGATATGTTGGCCGGTTTTAAACTTTAATCCTCGTCGGCTCATTCTTAAAATATAGGCCGAATCGGTTAAGTTTGTTACCGAAAGTAGTTCGTGTAAATTATCTTTATTCATTTAAATATTTGTGAATCAGTATTTTAATCATTCTTTCAGTAAACATGAAATTTGGGTTGCAAAACTACAAATAATAAGCTTGTTGACTGATATTGCACGTAAAAATCAAAAAATGAATGTAAAAATGTATGTAATTTGCTTCAGGATAGATATAAAATGAAAAAGACCAGCAATTTCTTGATGGTCTTTTGTCACCCGTAGGGGATTCGAACCCCTGATTTCAAGGATGAAAACCTTGCGTCCTAACCAACTAGACGAACGGGCGGTTTTTCCTTTGTTTTGAGAGTGCAAAAGTATAAAGTTTTTTGAAACTGGCAACTTATTTTTGAAAAAAATTAATCAATCTCGGTTTTAATGATATCTTGCTGAAAATGAAATCCTAAACGTTTTCCGGTTTTCATCGAAATAGCATCAAGGGTGTTTTTCATCTCGTTCACGGTTACCGTTTTTACAGTCTCGTAAGGTGGTGTTAGTAAATCAAAATTAATTGTATATTGAATGGCTGTCTCAATTATCTGTTTTGCTGCATCAGTATTCATCTCATGTTTCCCAAAATCATTGTATAAAAAACCCAGTTCTCGTTTTCCTTCAATGAAATAGTGGTTCTCTTTATTGATAAATATTCTTCCAATCAGGTAGCCTACATCATTGAATCTGTTATACTTAAATGAGTCAGATAAGAAATTATAAATATTGATGATGCCACAATAAGAGCGTTCCTTGTTCTCGCGGATGTATGGCGTACGCATCACTTCGTGATCGCGTGAAAACTCAAAAACATTGGTGTGCATCAAAAAAAGTAAAATGTCAGCCCCAAACTTCAGTTCTATCTCAAAATCACCGCGATATCTGTTTTCAAAAGCTACGTTCCGATGACTTTTAACTTCCTCAGCCTTAATTGTATAATCTTTGGTGAGGTCTTCAATAACCCTTTTAATCATCCTCAACGAAGTTAGGGTATTTGAGTAGATATCCTGTTTGAGTGTTGATTTGGCAATCAATGATTGAAATAATTGCTCGCGATTTGATGTTGGCTCCATTTAATCTCTTCTTAAGAATATATAACTATTTATTAATGAGGTGCTTAAATTTGAATTTAGCGCTACTCAAAAGTAAAGGAAAGTTGAAATACTTTGTTTTTAAGTTGTTCAGTACCAATCAGTTCACTTCCTTTCTTTAAAATATTTGTGAAGCCATAACTCATTTTTAATTCCGTTCCAAATTTGAAATAATTTGTATAAAAGTCAAATCCAACGCCTACATCGGCTGAGATATCTGAACGATATGTTACAAATCCTGCCTGATTTTGCTTTTTTGTTGAAGCGATGTCCAAACTGTATTTAGGTCCAGCTACGACATAGGCAGCCATATTATTCAAGCGTTTAGACCGATACTTGATATGCAATGGAAGATCGACAAAGGTGGATGGGATTTGATAATAATAATCAGGATTGCTCACCGCTGCCAGTTCGCGACCACCAAAAGCTAAAGTTGGAATTATCCGCATATCAAAATATTCGCCTAATCTCATATTTCCTAAAATACCTATCGCAAATCCAGGTGATGTATAGGTGCTTATTAATGGTTTGGTCATATAATACATTTGGTTCATAGCCAGAATAAAGCCAAAATGATAGGGTTCCTTATCGTATTTTGGAAGATTCATTACTTTGCGCGACTGCGCATCTACTGGCCGGATGCTTAAACTGAGCAAAATGATCGAAAGAAGGATATATGCTTTATTTTTCAAATTTTTCGGTATTGAATTTGTAAAAGTAAACGTTATATGTTGGTTTTTATTTTTGTTAAATTTTAATTCCGGTATAAATGGATGCAATTCCAAAACTCAGCCGCTTTTCTGTAGTTTCCTTGAAACCAATCTTGTTTAATATTTCTATAAATTGTTGACCATCAGGAAACTGTCTGACAGATTCTGGCAAGTAAGTGTAGGCGGCTTTGTCGCCTGAAATTATTCTTCCCAAGGTTGGTAAGATATGTCGGAAATAAAACATATAAAGATTTTTAACGGGAAATTTCTTTGGTTTTGAAAATTCAAGCACGGCAATCATAGCTCCACTTTTAAGAACGCGGTGCATTTCGGACAATCCTTTTTCTAAAGTTTCAAAGTTTCTAACACCGAAGGATACCATTGCGGCATCAAATATAGCTGTCTCGAATGGAATATTCTCAGAATCAGCAACTTGCAATTTAATTTGATGTTCGAGTTTTTTTGCTTTAATTTTATTCTTGCCAATTTCAATCATTTCTTCGGCAATGTCAATCCCGATAATGTTTGCTTTGCTTTTCAACGAAACTTCAATTGCTAAATCGCCTGTTCCTGTTGCTACATCAAGAATAATTTGTGGATTGTTTATAATTAATAACTTAACTAATTTTTTGCGCCATAATTTATCTATTCCAAGAGAAAGAAAATGATTCAGAAAATCGTATCTTTTTGCAATGCTGTTGAACATTACGCGCACATTTTCCTTTTTCGAAGATGTTGATGCCATTCTTTGTGGGTTTTAGTTTATTTAGTGTAAACTACACTAAATCAGCAATTTTCATTGCTTCTTCAAGTAATGTGTTTTTGTCAATCGGAACCACTCCAACTTCTTCACAAACGATACCTCCGGCCAGATTGGATATGGCTGCGATAACGTCGGCACTTTGTTTCAACGCTAAACACAAGGTTGCAACGCTGATAACGGTGTCGCCTGCGCCAGATACATCAGCGATATTTCGGATATGAGCTGCTATGTGAAATTCACTAGTTTGACTTTCATCCCGAAATTGTTTAATCAATACGCCTTTTTCGGATAATGTGACCATAACATATTCACAATCAAGTTTTTGCTGCAGTGAGTTTATAGCTTCCGAAACTTGCAAAATGGTTGTGGGTTCACTGCCAAGGCTTAATCCATCTTTCAGCTCTTTGAGATTTGGCTTGAAAAGTGTTACATTTTTGTATGATAAGAAGTTTATTTTCTTCGGATCGACAACAATAGGAATATTGTTTTCAATGGCGATTTTTATAGCAAAATCGATCATTGCCGGCGTTAAAACACCTTTGTTATAATCCTGAAAAATAACTGCATCGATTTTATTGTTTGAAAGAACTGATTTTACACACTCTTTCAATGTATTGAATTCACCTTCATCCAAATCATTAACTTGCTCTTCATCAACGCGTAGCATCTGCATCTTATTTCCGATGATACGATATTTCGTGGTTGTAATCCTGTTTTTACTCTTCAGAATCCCTTCGATTGGCATCTGATTTTGTTCCATAATTTCATAAAAAGCTGTCCCTTTTAAATCATCTCCAATTACCGAACACAATATTGGTGTTGCACCGAGTGACCGGATATTGAGAGCGACATTGGCAGCACCGCCTAAACGATTCACCCTTTTTTCAACGGCAACCACTGGTACAGGCGCCTCAGGTGAAATGCGATCAACTTTACCAAAAATATAAGAATCGATCATCACATCACCGATAACCAATATTTTGAGTGAATTGAAATCATTAAATAAACGTTGAATACTGTTTTGATTCAGCATTGATTTTTTGTTGTAAAAGTAATAAGATTACAATTGAAGGACTGAAAATGCTTAAAATACCATATAAATATTTGGTTATCAATAAAGTAGATTAAGTGCTTTTTCAATTCGATTAACGGCTTCTATTATTAACTGTGTTGAAGCTGCATAAGAGAAACGAATGCAATTGTCACAACCGAAGGCATCGCCGCTAACGAGTGCAACATGCGCATTTGCAAGTAAATACAGACATAAGTCATAGCTATTCTTGATAGTGATTGTGCCGTCTGTTTTGCCAAAATAATAACTGATGTCAGGGAAAAGATAGAATGCTCCAGGAGGAAGATTTGGTTCAATACCTTTAATTTTAGTCAAGCCTTCGAAAAGAATATTTCGCCTTTCAAGAAATTGTGATAACATTTCTGTTAGTTCAACCGAATCTTCGGGTTTAGTCCTCACCGCTTTGAGTGCCGCTGCTTGTGAAATTGTACAGGTTCCGGAAGTATATTGGCCCTGAAATGTATTACATGCATCTGCAATGTATTGAGGTGCAGCCATATATCCAATTCTCCAACCTGTCATTGCAAAGCCCTTTGATAATCCATTGATAAGGATTACGTTGTCGAATATTTCAGGAAATTGTGCGATACTTTCATGTTTTCCATTAAAATTGATATATTCATAAATTTCATCTGAGAAAATAAAAACATGTTTGTTTTTGGCAAGAACTTTGGCGAGTGATTCCAACTCTTCTTTGGTATAAACCGATCCGCTCGGATTGCAGGGTGAACTAAAAATAAATGCCTTTGTTTTGCTTGTGATGGCTGATTCAAGTTGTGAAGCAGAAATCTTAAAATCTTGTTTAACAGTTGATTGAATTATTTTAGGAATACCACCGGCCATTTTTACCATTTCAGGATAGGATACCCAAAATGGAGCGGGTATCAGTACTTCATCTCCATCATTCAGCAAACAAAAGAATGCATTCATGATCGATTGTTTTGCGCCGGCAGATACAATAATCTGAGTTGGCTTGTAGTTCAAATGATTGTCTCTCAATAACTTATCAGCAATTGCTTTCCTGAGTTCTAAGGTTCCGGGAACAGGCGGATAGTGCGTGTCGTTATTGTTAATCGCTTGAATTGCAGCTTGTTTAACATCGTCCGGCGTATCAAAATCCGGTTCACCGATACTCAATGTGATGACATCAATGCCCTGATCACGTAGCTCACGACTTTTTCGGGTCATTTCTAAGGTAGCTGACTCGGTGACAGATTGAATCCGTTTTGATAATATTTGTGTAATATCCACAGCTTTTTGAATTTGATAAGGCAAAAATAGACATTTTGAATTTACAGCAATCTATAAAAATTTGAATTGTTGATCCATCGATCTGCTTTTATCAACTCTAAGGTAATATGAAATTGATTTTACAAACAACGTATCTTTGCCCTAAATCCTGATAGAAAAATGGAAATCTTAAACCTATTGTTGCAATTCGGAATTGTAATTTATATTCCACTGGTCACATATTTCATTATCAATGCGTTAAATAGATATTTGACTATTCTTGATGATAAAAACAAATGTAATTTGCATGTAGTTGACAAAACGAGTTCAGCTAAAAAAATGGAAGTTGTATTGCCTTTGCAACTTCAGGCTTACGAGAGATTGATTCTTTTTCTGGAGCGCATAAGACCTATTTCTTTAGTAAACAGGCATTTAGATTTGTATATTTCAAAGCAGCAGTTTCAGATGAATATGCTCAAAAATATCAGAGATGAATTCGATCACAATCTTTCGCAGCAATTATTTGTTTCAGAATCGGTTTGGCAAACCGCTAAAGGCGCACGTGAGGAACTCGCTCAAATGATTAATCTTCATGCAGTTTCATTGGGAAATGAAGCTTCTGCAGCAAATTTGGCTGAGCAGTTGATCAAAACGGAAATCACTCTTATTGACCAATGTATCAAGCTTATCAAAGAAGAAATGAAGGGAATTCTATAATCTGTGTTCAAGGAAACAAATTATTTATCGTGAAAAAGTTTCATGAAAACAACCAAAATTAAATAGCGATTAAGCTGGCTGGTATTCACGCATGTTTTTCATCAGTTTTTGGCGACTGTAGAATATTCTGCTTTTAACTGTTCCAATCGTAAGTTTCAGATCTTCAGCAATTTCCTTGTATTTATAACCTTCGTTGTACATCTCAAAAGCCTGGCGAAATTCAGAATCAAGTTTGTTGATGCCTGTTTGAATTTCAGTGGTAGCCCAAATTGATTCCGGATTCGAATCTTTGTTGTCGAGATTAAGATTCATGAAATATAAATTGTCAGTAACATCAATGATGGTCTTGGTTTTTTTGTTCCGCCTGTAATTATTGATGAAAATATTTTTCATGATCGTGTAAACCCACGCTTTAAAATTGTATTGTACCACATATTTATCTCGATAGGTTAATGCTTTTAGGTAGGTTTCCTGAAGTAAATCTTCAGCATCTACCTCATTACGTGTAAGTTGCTTGGCGAAAATAAATAAATATTTTTGTAAACCGGTTAAGTGAAAATTAAATTCTAAAGCGGTCATAGTATTTTTTGTTTAATGTTTATGATGCAAAATTAAACAAAAATACATACTATTAAGAATAAATCTAAATAAGATTATAAAAATGTTATTAAAGTATTGAATATCAGTATTATGTAACTGTGTTAAATATTTGTTAAATATTTTTCCGGCTCTTCTCTTTTGGAACAGAGATTTTACAAGAGGTGTAAATGTTTATTAACTGATAGAATAACAGTTAGTTATATTATTGATGATCAATTATTATTTTTCAAATAAATCGAGCTCTTTCTTAAAAGCAATGGCACCTTGAATAATTTTCATATTTTTGGGTATTTCCGAAATTATGTTTGCAGCCTGACCTCCACTAATAAGAATGGGTCGGTTACTAAAAATTGCGTTAAGTTTTTCAAGATAATCTAAAATTTCCGTTTTGCTTTTCGCGCAAACAAAGAAGGTAACCAACATATCCGGTTTTGCAATGTTCTCAATATCAAGTAAATCACTTAGTGGAACTTTTTGACCGAAGTAAAAAACCTTAAATCCTTGCTTACGAGCCAAATAGTAATATGTTAATAATCCCAATTCATGAAGTTCCCATTCAGGTAGAAACAGGAAAATTCGTTTTGCAAGCGTATTGCTGACAATTGGAAGTGAGTCGATAGCTACACTTAGTTTTATCCTGATAAGGTTGGAAATGAAATGTTCCTGAACTGGACAAATTGTACCTAATTGCCATAAAAGACCGACTTTTTCGAAGAAAGGAAAAACAATATTGAACAGTGTATCCTCAAATCCAAAATTCGTAATTGATTGATTGATAATATTCTCAAATCGAACCTCACACAATTCAATCATTGAAATTATTAGAGCTTCAATCTGACTTTTATAATCAGAATCTGGTTTTAGTACATCAAGAATTTTTTCATTTATTTGAGCCGAAGTAAATTTTGAAATGGATGAAATTTTGAATCCGGTACGATTTAATATAGAAATGTTTAAGAGCTTTTTCAGGTCTTCGTCGCAATACGAACGAATATTTGATTCTGAGCGGTTCGGATCAATAATATTATAACGCTTTTCCCAAATTCGGATTGTGTGTGCTTTTATTCCCGTAATTCTTTCGAGATCTTTTATTGAATATATAGACATTTATCGATGTTTAATAATGTTCTAACAATGCAAGATTGAAATTGTTCTATCTATTTTGCTCTTAATGCCTAATTAAAAAAGTGTAATTTCGTCCTCAATATGGATATGATTGATATAAATTTCATTCAGAAAATTGTAATTATCGGGACAGGAAAGCTGGCCTGGCATCTGGGTTCAGCTCTTAAATCTGCTGGATTTGAAATTGTTCAGGTTGTTGGTCGGACTGCCGAAAAATCTGGTAAACTGGCGCAGGAATTGGGTGCGCAATTCGTTGTTTCCATCGATAGTGTTAATTTGTATGCCGACTTATATGTTTTATGTGTTTCCGACGACATAATTCATGAAGTTATCAAGACAATGCCTGTTGTGAATGGAATTTGTGTTCATGTATCAGGCTCAAAAGGAATTGATGTTTTTGGGGAAAAGTATAAAAATTTTGGAATATTTTATCCATTACAAACTTTTTCTGAAGGTCGTAAATTAAATTTCATTGATATACCGATTTTAATTGAAGCCAATTCTGAGGTAAACAACAAAAAATTGATAATGTTTGCTGAAAATGTTTCAAATAATGTATTTGAAGTAAATTCCGAAGAACGAATTAAGTTACATTTGGCTGCAGTTTTTGTTTCAAACTTTGTTAATGCGCTTTTATCAGTTGGAAATGAGTTGATTAGTGAAACTAATTTACCTTTTCGTATCTTGTATTCGCTTGTTTTGGAGACAGTTAATAAAGCTTTTGATTCAAATCCTGATCATTCACAAACCGGGCCTGCACTACGTGGCGATCATGGAACTATGGACGCGCACCTTCAAATGCTTCAAAATAAGCCGGAATTGGCCGCATTATATTCCTTATTTTCAAATTATATCACTCAAAAATTTAGCCAATAGCCCATGAGTAACTATAAAGCACTTTTATCAAAAGTAACTACGTTTATCTTTGATTATGATGGTGTTATGACCGAAGGAATAATTATACTAACCAATGATGGTGAACCTTTGCGAACAGCAAATGTTAAGGACGGTTATGCCCTGCAATTGGTTCAAAAACTAGGATACAATGTAGTGATAATCTCAGGTGGTTATTCTCCGTCAATGTCAAAACGTTTTGAATCGCTTGGAATTAAAGATGTTTTTTTAGGTGTTTCTGATAAAATGTTGGTGTATGACGAATATGTCAGAAAAAGCCAAATAAAACCTGAAAACATATTATATATGGGTGATGATATCCCTGATTATTTACCTATGAAATCTTGTGGCGTACCGGTCTGTCCGGCAGATGCATCACAGGAAATAAAAAATATAAGCATGTATATCAGCCATTTAGATGGTGGAAAAGGCTGTGTGCGCGATATTATTGAGCAGGTGCTAAAGGTTCAGGGAAAGTGGATGATGAATAGCGATGCACATACCTGGTAATGAATTATTTATGAATTTTCTAAGACTAATTCGATGGCCTAATTTGCTGATTGTGGCATTGGTGATGGTTTTCATGAGGTTTTTTTTGATAATTCCAAAACTTGAACATTTCGGAATTGCTGTCGGTTCAACCAATATTACGTTTATCCTGTTGATATTTAGTGTTTTATTAATTGCTGCTGGTGGTTATATTGTTAATGATATTTTTGATGAAGTGATTGATCGTGTGAATAAGCCGGATCAAATGTTGATCGGAATTAAAATCAGTCATTTTAAAGCATGGTTATACTATTGGTTGTTAACTGGTTGTGGTATCATTAGTGGTTTTATTCTTGCAATATTGGCAATGAAACCTTTTTTCGGAATGATTTTCGTACTCATGTCAATCATTCTTTTTTTGTATTCCACATGGTATAAAAGACAACTTATTACCGGAAATATTCTGGTTTCGTTCTCTACCGCAATGGTGTTGGTGACTACCTGGATTTTTGAGACTATATTTATAGATACAATTCTTATTGAAAACTCAGATTTACAGCTAGTTATAAATGAAATTTCACTGTTTGTTTATGTTTATTCTTTTTTTGCATTTTGCACAAGTCTGCTGCGCGAAATTGTTAAGGATATGGAAGATATCAGAGGTGATGAGGCGGCCGGATGTAAGACAATCCCTATTTATTTTGGATTAAGTATTTCAAAATCAATTGTTTTTGTTTTGGTATTATTGTTGATGATTGCAGTTGCCTCTTGGCAATATTTGTTATTGATAAAAGGATTCGTAATTTGTTCATCTTTTTTGTTTTTGACCCAACTAATTAGTTCTATTTGCCTGTTTAAATTATTGAAAGCGGATGATCAGATCAGTTTTCATCGCCTTTCTTTTTTGTTAAAGATATTGATGATTAGTGGAATAGCTTCATTAACAGTTTTGAAATTTTGATAATGGAAAATGATATTTTAAGAAAATACAATATTATTCTGGCATCAAAATCGCCCAGAAGACAGCAGTTACTTCAGGGAATGAATATTCCTTTTGAGGTTTTGTTGAAAGATACTGATGAATCGTTTCCAATTTCAATGGAAGTGCATGAAATTGCTGAATTTCTCAGTATAAAGAAAGCTATGGCGTTCCAAAATGAAGAGTTACCTCTTGATTTTCTGTTGATTGCAGCTGATACGATTGTTGTGATTGATAATCAGGTTTTGAATAAACCTAAGGACAGGGATGATGCTATTGCCATGTTATCAAAGCTTTCGGGGCATGAGCATAAGGTTATTACCGGGGTTTGTTTACGTAGTGCAAATGATCTGGTTAGTTTTTCGGAAGAATCAGCGGTTGGTTTTGTTGCATTAACAAAGGATGAGATATGCTATTATGTCGATAATTTCCAGCCATACGATAAAGCCGGTTCGTATGGAATTCAGGAATGGATCGGTTATATTGCTATCGAACAAGTTCGGGGATCATTTTTTAATGTAATGGGCTTGCCCACACATCGTTTATATAAAGAACTTTTGTTGTTTGCAAATAAAAATTATATCATATAAAATATTGATTTACTTTATATTATAATGAATTATGAACATGAAATATTTATTTAGGAGAGTAGTTAATTACTTCTTTCAAGGTTTATTGTTTATATCACCAATTACCTTGACTATTTGGGGTATTTATACAGTCTTTCAGTTTATTGATGGATTGTTAATCAGTTATTTAGATACATTGCTTGGGCATCATATTCCTGGTTCTGGTTTGGTAGTGTTACTCATTTCGATCACACTTATCGGTATTTTGGGTTCGACCATACTTTTCAGACCAATGTTAAGCTATTTTGATAGTTTATTGGTGAAGGCTCCTTTGATAAAGATCATTTATACTTCAGTTAAAGATCTTGTTTCAGCCTTCGTGGGACAGAAAAAACGTTTCAATGAACCTGTTTTAGTGAAAATAGGAGCAGGAATTGAAATGGAAAAGCTTGGTTTTGTGACCAATAGAGATTTGAAATTTTTAGGCATTTCAGAGAAAATGGTTGCCGTATATTTGCCACATTCTTACGCATGGTCAGGAAATCTGTTTATCGTTCCGGCGGCAAACATCAGACCTGTAGATTCAACAGCAACCGACGTAATGAAATTTATTATTTCTGCCGGAGTTATTAATTTAGATCAAACGAATGAAAAATAATTTAGAAAGCAAACGACCTGTAATATTAGTTACCAATGATGACGGTTATACTGCTCCTGGAATCAGGAAACTTATTGAAGTAGCTCGCACAATTGGAAAAGTAATCGTTGTTGCTGGTGAGAAATCAATGTCAGGACAAGGTCATGCCATAACAATTTCTACTCCGTTGCGTATCAAAACAATATGTCATGAGACTGATTATGAGGAGTATGTAACCAATGGGACTCCTGTTGATTGTATAAAACTTGGTGAGCAGGTTATTATGAAAGGAAAGCCTGATTTGGTTGTTTCCGGTGTTAATCATGGTAGCAATGCCTCAATCAATGTCATTTATTCCGGAACAATGGCTGCAGTTTTGGAAGCTTGTATCGATTACATTCCGGCTATTGGCTTCAGTTTACTCGATTACGAGCATGATGCTGATTTCAGCCATACAGGGCCGGTTATTGAATCATTAATTAAGAAAGTTTTACTTGAGGGTTTGCCCAATGGGATCTGTTTGAACGTCAATATTCCGGCAATTAGTACCGAAAGTATGAAGGGCGTTCGTGTTTGCCGGCAAGCACATGCCCGTTGGGTTGAAGAATTTGATTCTCGTTTTGATCCCCGGGGCGGTGGATATCACTGGCTCACTGGTAAATTCGAAAACGATGATATGGATGAAGATACAGACGTTTGGGCTCTGGAAAATAATTATGTGAGTGTCGTCCCTGTTCAATATGATATGACAGCTTATAAATCGATAGAATTAATTAAACAATGGAATTTATTGATTTAACTTGCTATAAATCATTCATATATAATATTTCGATTATGAAAAATCTAAAGACAACCAATAGTTTCATTTTAGGATGTACTTATGCAATCATTATGCCGGCATTTTTGGTGGGCGTCATATTCCTCTTTCACCTTCAGAATATTGGAGTTGGCATATTTTCGAATTCAAAAGCACCTTTTATGTTAACTTTGATTCCCAACTTATTGTTATTGAGGTTTTTAATGTTAAGTTTCAAGTTGGATAGAGCCGGAATGGGTGTTCTTTTAATCACTTTTATCGAGTTTATTGCAATTTTTAAATTTGCATGATCATTTAAAAATAGTCAGTGAAATACTATATCATAGCAGGAGAAGCGTCGGGAGATTTACATGCATCAAACTTGATTAAGGAAATTATCAAGATTGATAATAAGGCTATTGTAAGAGCCTGGGGCGGAGATTTGATGCATGACCAAGGTGCTGAAATCGTCAAACATTACCGCGAACTCGCTTTCATGGGTTTCGCTGAGGTGATTGAAAATCTACCACAGATTCTTCGTAACATCAGGTTTTGTAAAAAAAATATTCTTGATTTCGCTCCGGATGTACTCATTTTAGTCGATTATCCTGGGTTTAATCTCCGAATGGCTAAATTTGCTAAATCTCACAATATTAAGGTTGTCTATTATATTTCACCTCAAATTTGGGCTTGGAAAAAAGGAAGAATCCATTCCATTAAACGTGATGTTGATAAAATGCTTGTTATTTTACCATTTGAAAAAGATTTTTATCATCAAAATGATATGCATGTTGATTTTGTTGGCCATCCGTTATTAGATGCCATTGAAGGAACAACAATTGAACCGAGCCTTTTTAGAGCAAGAAATGATATTTCAGATAAACCAATTATAGCACTTTTACCGGGTAGCCGTAAGCAGGAAATTAAGGAAATGCTTTCGGTTATGTTAACTTTGGTTGATGAATATATTGATTATCAATTTGTTATTGGAGGTGCTCCTTCCATTGAGAGTGATTTTTATAATAAAATTATCGGAGATAGAAATGTTAAAATCGTGTTTGGTGAAACTCACCTACTCCTGAAAAATGCAAAAGCTGCATTGGTAACTTCAGGAACAGCTACCCTTGAAGCCGCTTTATTAAAGGTGCCTGAGATCGTCTGTTATAAAGGAAATCCTATTTCTTATGCTATTGCAAAACGTTTGGTTCATCTCAAATATATATCTCTGGTAAATCTGATTATGGATAGTGAAGTAGTTAAAGAGTTGATACAAAATGATTTAACCAAAGATAATTTGAGTAATCAATTAAAAATGTTATTAGCCGATTCTGAAAAATTGAAAACTCTTCTTGATAATTATGATCAATTGATTCAAAAATTAGGTGGTTCAGGAGCTTCTGCAAATGCTGCAAAAATTATCTGTGACCAATTGTTGAAATAGTTTTGTAACTTTACTATTCAAAGCAATGTCATCCTCTTATGACCAACCAGTCAAAATATCCATTTTTACGGTTGTTAATTCCTTTTTTAGTTGGAACTTATATAGGTTTTCATCCAATCATTGAATATGATAATAGGCTGAATATCATATTGATAATTCTTTTTTTCTTTGTTTGTCTGGTTTCTTTTTATCTCCTCAAATCGTATGGATACAGATGGATATTTGGAGCTGCGATGAGTTTATTTTTAGTCTTTTTTGGTATCGAACGAACCTATATTGCAACAAAGAAACCTATAGACTTGCAAAAAATTGAAGATTCCACCTTCAATGGATATCTTGAAGTTAGAATTCTTGAGCCTCCGGTAGTTAAAGAACTAACCACCCGATTATTGATTGAAGTTACTGGTTTACAGGGCGTAAGTACCTTGAATTCGAATAAAGTCAAACTGCTGATATATTTACAAAACAGCACTGAAATGTCAAAGCCGGACTACGGAAGTTTTATAACGTTCAATAAAAAACCTGAACGCATTACATCTCCCATTAACCCGAATCAGTTTAATTATCGTCAATATTTGGCATTACAAGGTATTTATCATCAGGTTTATCTAAAAAATGGAGATTGGGAACTGTTGCCAAAGAAAAAAATAAACAAGATTTTCGAGATAGCTAATTGGTGTCGAAATTATCTTCTTAATGTATTGAAAAATAATGGTTTAAAAGGTGATGAATATGCCGTAGCTTCAGCCATCTTATTGGGAAATGATGATGAATTACCACAATATCTCCGCAAAGGATATGTTGCATCCGGAACGATGCATGCTTTGTGTGTATCGGGCTTGCATGTGGGTATCATCTATCTGATATTCAATGTTCTTTTTGGATTAATTCTCGTAAAAAAATCAACGGAAAATTATAAATATCTCTTGCTTTTACTCGTCATTTGGTTTTATGCAATGATTACAGGTTTAACCCCATCAGTTCTTCGATCGACTATTATGTTAAGTTTTGTTTTATTCGGTTCACTCATTAATCGAAAAGGCAATATCATTAATTCGCTGGCGGCATCCGCATTTTTATTGGTTTTATTTGATCCTGCAACTCTGTTAAATATTGGATTTCAGTTATCCTATTCTGCGGTTTTAGGCATAGCATTATTTCAAAAACCAATTTATAATATGCTGTATGTCAGTAATAAAGCTTTGAATTGGATATGGGAAGCAGTCTCGGTAACAGTCTCTGCACAGTTGTTAACCGCTCCGGTTATATTGTATTATTTTCATCAGTTTCCGGTTTATTTCATCTTCAGTAATCTCATCGTCATACCTCTATCTTTTGTGATTATAGTTTTAGGAATGGCAGTTTTGATATTGTCTTTTTTGCCACTTATTCCGTATTGGTTAGGATATGCGACTTCGGCTTTTATTTATTTGATGAATTATTTGGTTACAGGTATTGAGAGAATGCCATTCTCGACTTTAAATGGAATTTATATTACACAGTATGAAGTTGTTATATTATTTTTTATTCTTGGTTTGTTATGGATCTTTGCTGAATATCGAAATTATCGAACGGTGCTACCGATGATAGCGGCAACTGTATTGGTTTCTATTTCAATAAGTTGGCGAAATCTGGAAAATATCCGTTCAAATCAAATTGTTGTTTATGGGATCAATAAACATACAGCAATTGAGCTCATTAGAAGAAATGAACATCTCATAATATCTGATTCTACATTGCGAAAAGATGAATTTGCCATTGATTTTAATATGAAGGGTTTTTGGGCAAAAAGGGGATTATCGAGTGATCCTCAAATAGTTTCAATGCAGGATTCAGTACCTGAAAATGATTTTTTTAGAAAAAAAGAAGATCTGATCTCTTTTGGTGGGAAAATATTTTCAATTTGGACTGGCGACATCAAACGTTTGAATTCTTCAGAAATGGTTCAAAAAGTTGATTTTGTTGTTGTTACAAATAGCAAAGAAAATCTGGACGTTATGTTGAGTTATTATAATCCTACAAAGCTGGTACTCGACATGAGTGTTCCATATTGGCAAGTTGAAAAATGGCGAAAAGCTGCTCAAAAAGCAAAAATTACCTTGGTGAATATTAAAGAGGTAGGCGCTTATATTGTTGATATATAGAGTATGTGCGCGTATGATGATGTTTACGCAAACAACTCAATTTCCTGAAGATGTTCTGCGTATTCCTGTTGTATGGCATCCATCAGTTGATTTACAGAAATAATTTCATTTGTCCGCCATACATTGCTTCCGGCAAAAGCATATCCTCTGTTGAATTTACCTCTGAGTGCAGAGGTTAATGATGCGATGATGCAATATGGTGCAGTGTTAATATCACAAGTCCGGATACAGTTAACTGGACAGGTCTTTGGTTGCCGTTTACCAGCCTCAACCTCATCGAGAAAAGGTGAGCGTATGGCTCGGCCTGGCATGCCAACCGGACTTTTGATGATTCTGATGTCGTCTATTGTCGCGTCTAAATATGCTTGTTTGAATTCCAATGATGCATCGCATTCGTGGGTTGTGACAAAGCGTGTTCCCATTTGCACTCCTGATGCGCCTAAAGCCATGATATTGGCAATATCTTCGCCAGTATAAATTCCTCCTGCGGCAATCACGGGGATTACTTTTCCATATCGTAATCCAATTTCATTAACAGTGGCTACTACTTCGGGTACTAATTTTTCCAAAGCAAAATTTTCGTCAAAAATCTGATCAAGTTTAAAGCCAAGATGTCCGCCGGCTTTGGGTCCTTCAACAACCACTGCATCAGGAAGATAGTTGTAATTAGCCTGCCATTTATTGCAAATAAGTGCAGCAGCACGTGCCGATGAGACAATAGGAACCAATCTTGTTTTACAATTGGAAGTCAGGTATTTAGGGAGATCCAATGGTAGTCCGGCTCCTGAAATAATTATATCAATACCTTCTTCAATGGAGGTTCGAACCATTTCCTCATAGTTACTTAATGCAACCATAATGTTAACGCCAAGAATGCCAGAAGTATTTTTTCGAGCTTTCCTGATTTCTTCTTGCAAACCAACAACACTGTTTTCAAAGTAATTCTTAGAATTGTCTTTGTAGATCATTCCAAGACCTGCAGCTGAAATCACACCAACACCACCCTCGTTAGCAACAGCAGATGCCAGTCCGGCGAGAGATATGCCAACACCCATGCCACCTTGTATAATAGGATTTGGAATGACTAAACCTCCAATATTTAATGATTTCATTTTCATCAATTCTTCTTCTAATTTCATAAAATATTTTTGAAAATATTGATTTTTTTATAAATTCTCAATATTGTCAATACCTTTAATCAAGTACAAATATATTTCGGAATAGGCAGGAAGTCTTAAAAATGGGCTATAAAGCTTGAAATGGTTAGAAATGTAGGGTTTTGGGCTGAAATGTATGAATGTTTGGGACGAAATGATCGTTAATTATAACATATATTTGAATGTTAGAACGTGATAATTTCATGATGCTTGATTGAAATTGATTCTAATGAAATTCTGATTGAATTTATTTTTTAGCGATTAATTTCCGCAATTCAGAAATTTTCTGGCGCGAAACAGGGATTTTTATATCCAGTCCTTCAGCTTCTATCGTATAGTTTGGAGATGTTCCTGCTAATTTTGATATTTGTTGAATATTAACCAGACAGCATCGGTGGCACTTTATTATTGTTGGGTATTTGGAAAGTTTTCCTTCAATATTACTCAACGTTTGTCTGATAATTTGTCGTTGTACCTTGGTCTCATTGCGGAAATAAATTTCCACATAATTACTGGCCGATTGTATAAGGATAATATCCTTGAGTTCTTTTTCAAAAATTTCTTTGCCATTTTCCGATTCAAAATGGATTACAGATTCGTTGGAAAATTCTTCTTTTTTAAGCTCCTCAGCCAGCCAATGACGACCCGAATCTATCACTTGCGTTACCTTAGTTTTCAATGAAATGTTATAATTGACCAGATTAAACAACAATATTGGCAATAAAGCCAATGCACCAGAACGAAAAATAGTGAGAGACTCAAGATTCGTGATCTGTAATAACAGAGCAGTAACAGTAAATCCGGTAATTAAAACAGCAAACATACTAACATTCCAAACAATTTCTTTACGGATCGTCCATTTGGATGAGTCGAAAAGTTTTGGAAAAATGCCAGGTAAAACCAGTGTGTTTAAAAAGAATGTGGCCGCACTTTCTAAGCCTAATACAAGTACAAAATATCCACCCATTGGCGATTTAAGAAAGTCAATGCCGAATGGCTGGAAGTACAGCGAAATAAGCATAAACCCCATGCTTACAAAGGAAATCGTGCGCAAATTGTGCTTGAAATTATTGTGAAACGGATAAGGTTGATTCAGGTTTTCAAACATCAATTTTGATTTATTTAGCGAGTAAAAGTACGAAAAAGGAAAAGTAAAATATAGTTATCATGAGTAAGTTGCCGAAAAAAAGATAAGGGATCAAATATTTTGATCCCTTATCAGAAGGTAGCATATTCAATTATTGGTTTTATTATGACGTTTCCCTGCAATTTTGATGTTCATAATTGAACAGAAATATTTGGCTATAATATTGAAATTCAATTGTGTTATAAACATTTAATCTTCATATCTTATAACTTAATCATCATCTTCATCCTCTTCGTTATTGTTGTCTTTTCCATTTTCAAATTGTTCCGATTTTTCACTTCTGTCTTTTAGTTGTTGGGTTTTTAATGAATATGGAAAAATTGCCAATGCAGCAACGATACCCAAAGTGGCCAATATAATTTGAAATTTATTCAATGTAACATTCTCGCCTTTAACATTTTTATAGCCATGAAGCATTGATTTTGCAGTGCCCGTTTGAGGACGAGTTATCAAATCGACAACGTTACCAAGCAGATGTAAAACCGTTAGAAACAGTAAAATATTTACCATAACTTCATGAATTTCCTTAAAGGTTTCTTCATTATTTCCAAACGAAATGAAACTAAATAAACCTTGTCCGTCTGCCGATAGCGTCGCAATACCCGAAAGCACAACTAGTAGCGTGACAATGATAATGCCAAGCATAACTATAGAAGCCAATGGATTGTGTCCCAAACTGGCTTCCTTGCTTTGATTCATGTCTTTAGCAAAGTTTTTCAGTAATGAAATGCTGATCGGAAAATCACGAAAATGTGAGTGTTTTGGTCCAAAAAATCCCCAGATTATTCGGAAAATGATCAAAATACCTATGGTGTAACCAATAGAAGAGTGTAAATTTAGTGAGCCTTCTGTTTCACCAAGGATGTAAGTCGAAACTAATCCAAGAAGAAGAAGCCAGTGAAATAGTCTGGTAGGTAAAGTCCAAATATATGTTTTCATATTGTAAATAGTATGTTTAATATTATGATAATCAATTGTTTAATAATTGCTAATGTCATACTTGCAATAACAAGTGCGTGAAATTAGGATAAATCAGACATTGATTTTTGGCGGTTGCCAAATACTTGAACAGCAAGGAATATTCGTTAATTGATAATTTTTAGGTAGGCCGGTATCTAATATTTGAAGCGGTATAGGTTGAGAATCAGAATTTGATTCAAAAAAATGGTCGTTAATTGTTAAATGATTGTTGTTTGAAATTTCGGAGGAAGCGTGAAATTGATTTTCCATGCACAGCATATCTGCTATCGATAAATAACTATCATCCAAACAGATAATTAGCGAAACAAAAAGGATAATTGTTTTTAAAAATCGTTTTGCTGGGAGCATTATTTTGTATTCTGAATTGATTAACCTATCTCATATTTTAGGTCTTTCGTAAGTTAGTCACAAAAAAAAAGCCCTCAAAATGAGAGCTTTAGCGGACCGGACGGGACTCGAACCAGTACGTTATATTGCTAAATATCAATGAATTATATTCATTTAATTTCTTATGGCCACCAAATGGACACCTCATTTTGCTTGACCGTTTTCCAAAGAACTTAATGCAAAAGTAATCAAATTAAATTTCATAAGGAGAATTTTGCGAAGAAAAATTTTAACTTAAATGATTGATTCTGGACAAGTGATATTTTATTGAAAAGCGCATTTTTTTATAACCCAAATTCAAGTAATAAATACAACTTTTAACGAAGTGAATTAGATTCATTTTAAAGGTTACAAATGTCGCTGTACAAATACAATTATAAGTGCTTTTAATAGTCTGCCTGTTTTATCTTTTTTAGAGTTTCAATTGTATTTTTTAAAGGAATGCTTATTCTTCAACTGTGAGTTTTGAGCCCAATGCGATGATAAAAGCACTGGCTGGCAAAACCCAGACGGGCAAAGTGATCGGAAGAAATGTTACTGCCGTTGCAGCAACACCAACTCCAAGGGCAATATTGGTGATGGTTTGGTAGGTGCCGGGACTCTTTGAAGTCCAGCGGGCGATGAGTTGTTTGGTTAAAAGTGCGAGTTTGTCGTACATGGTTATAGGTTATTAAGTGAGAAATATAAATTTGCTTCGTCGGTGCGGCGTGCTATCAAGCCAGGTATGGGTATTCCTTTGGCATGAACCCATCGGGAGAATTGATAGCGGATTTCTTCTTCAGATGCATTTAATTTGATTTTTTTGAGCAGGGAGCTTCCTTTAAATGCAGTTGATCCAAGGTTGAATGCAAAAGATACGAGTGCATCAAACTGGTTTTGATTCAGCATTGCACCAGATGAGTTGACAGCGATCTCGGCAAACTGAAGATCCTGCATTAGCAGTTCTTCAGCGAGCTGTCTGCTGATTGTAAGACCGGCAGCTGCTGTTAGGGTGTGACCATAACCGATTGTATAAATACCGGCAGGACAGAGATAGCTTTTGAGTTTCAAGCCTTCGTGCTGTTTGATAAGTTCAATTCCTTGTTGACTTGTTTTCATTATTTGGTTTTTTTACAAAGGACAATTTTATCCCATACCAGTTTGGTAAAGTAACCTACAGTTGCACCGATAAAAGCGAGGATGACTGTATTGAGAATCATTGAGAGGTCGGGAAAGCCGATGACAGAAATGGGAATGCTGATGACATTGAAGCTGGTTGAAAGTAATCCGCCTGCTGAACCTCCTGCAATGGAAGTCGTTGTGGTTGAGTTGAAGTCAATATTCATCTTTTTGGATTTAATTCGTATTCATCAAGCTTTTTAGTAAAATAGTTAAACATTTCGGCATTCATAATCTGAGCTTTACCTATGAATTTCATTAAAAAGATTACAAGGATTCCCATCATAGCAACGATCAGGAATCCGTAGATAGTAAGGGTAAATTTTAACGTTGCAGCGTCCATGGTGCTTATTTGTTAGTTAAGTCAGTAAATCTATTTGGATCTAATGGAGGGTATTCCAGTTCTTTACAATAAAAATCATAATTCGCCTTGTATAAAACATTCTTAAACTGGACAATATCACCGGTGTAATAATCTGTACAGGCTTTCCAAGGAGGGAAAAGACTTGGAAACTGAGGTAATTTGTTAGGATCAAGATTAACAAGGATTTCCTTCAATAACAATTTCAGTTCTGATGGATTGAATTCATTTTCAACCTTATCAGCCTCTATGGTATCCTGATCCATTATTTGCTGCGTATTCTTTTCAATCACCTCATAAACCAATGTCCTTGTCAATTTTTCAAAATCATTCACCCAATGAGAATCCACATAGTGAGTAGTTGGATCAAATTTGGAAGGCTTGTCAGGCTCAATAATGGCCAGTTCAACAAGATCTTCCTCTTCTAATTTAGGAGTAACACCATCCACGAGGTATTGCGGTTCAAAAGGACCTGCAACAAATTCTTCGGTAGATTTAGTATAAAGTACTGTTTTCATATTGTTATAGAGTTACTTGGTTGGAAGAAAATGGAAATGACCAAATTTGATAGCCATCCTGATACGTTGCATTTGTGTTGGAAGCGATGTTTGAGTAAAGTTTAAAACCAGAGAATGTGACATTGGCTTTTAATATGCAAATGATTTGAAACATGCTATATGCAATAGTTCCTGTGGATGAGGTAGTGCCTAAAAGGATATTCAGAGGTGAAGCAAACCTATAACCAGCGGATAAGTCTTTCCATGATAAGATTAAGACAAGCGGTTCAATTAAAGCAGCCGTTATTGCATCATTGAGCGAATAATAAGTTCCATTCAGGCAAAGCTGTAATTGGCTATAGTAGTTAGAGCCAGTCAAAGCACCATTATACAAGTCAATACCTAAAACCGATCTATCTGCTGCGGAATACACATTAGAAGCTAAGTTATATGTCTGCAAACCAGCGAGGATGTAAGCTGAGTTTGCTTTTAAACCGGATGGATTATTTCTTCGTGTGCCACTACCAAGGTTATTTCTGACATCCGGAAGATTATCACAATTACCTTTATCCTGTAAAGGGTATTGATATGAACCTGACCGAATAGTACCATTTAATTTGACAAGGCTATTGTACCCTTCATTGGTATTATTTAAAGAACCATTACCAAAGTAATGATCTTGAAGAGTGATAATGCCCTGTGTTAGAATATGACTCATGAAATACCTCCGACAATATCCCAGGTGTCATTACCTACTTTAATAATTTGCAAGGATTTATGCTGTGCAGCAGTTTTTCGATCACCATTTAATGTAACCCCAATAGCATAATTAACAGTAACCTGACCTGCGCCAGCCTGACGGATGGTAATAATAGTACCAGATGGGAAGTCAACAGAACTTGAAAGTGGAACGGTTGCTGTTATAGCAGTAGCAGAAGTAGAACGGATATAAGCACCAGCTTCGGATAAGACCAGATCAAAACTTGCTGTTTTTGTAACCAGACTTGCAACACGATTATTTATTGTTGCAACAGCAGCTTTGTCTGCAGAAGAATACAATTCCGTTTCACATTCCTGAAAGCCACCTGCGCCATTATCCTGAAAAGCTTTTATTAATCCACCAGCCATAATTTCTTTTTGTATTTAAGAGGAGGGAATGAATCCCCCCTCTTTGTCAATGAATATTCAATTCAGTATTTTAGAAGCTTGCAAGAGGCATGCGTTTCCAGGTGTTTGTTGCAGTGCAGACGTAGAGGTAATTAGCATCGGGAAACATTTGTCCGACAGTGCCAGTTGCACTGATAGAGCCTGGAGCACTCCCTGCTTTTGAAAGCGCAGAAGCAATGAAAGTATTGTAAGTACTTGCATCGAGTTTGGCTGCAATGGCAGTTGCCTGAGCTGTAGATACAGGTTTGCCGGCATCAGTGGTATTATCCACATTAGCCAATCCAACCATTGTTTTATCAATCCCGACAACTGTACCACTGAATGTTGGAGAAGCGAGGTTTGCCTTCAAAGCAATGGCTGCAGCTTGTGCTGTAGAAACAGGCTTGGCTGAATCAGCAGTATTATCTACATTGGGTAAACCGACCATGGTTTTAGTAATACCGCCCACCGTACCAGTAAAAGTAGGAGAAGCAATATCAGCTTTCAGCGCAACAGCAGCAGCCTGCGCAGTTGAGACTGGTTTGCCTGCATCCGTTGTGTTATCAACGTTTGTGAGCCCAACCATTGCTTTGGTAATCCCCGAAACAGTACCCGTAAATGTAGGTGAGGCAATATCCGCTTTTAATGCGATTGCACTTGCCTGGGCAGTTGACACCGGCTTTGCAGCATC
>CANNKD010000029.1 GCA_947505205.1 Bacteroidota bacterium
CGGTAACCCGGAACCATTTCACCACGAATATGAGAAGCGACATATTGACCTCTAATTACTTGATTTTCAATATTTTCATCAGTCAAAGGCTGAAGAGACTGCATTACTTTTAAAGTTTCGTTTCGGATAGAGTCCGACTCCATTGAGGAGGGTGGCTCCATGGCAACCAAACCCAAAACCTGAAGCAGATGGTTTTGCAACATATCGCGCAAAGCACCTGAACCGTCATAGTAACCGCCACGTTTTTCAACACCTATGCTTTCAGATGATGTGATTTCAACATGATGAACGAAATTCCTGTTCCACAAAGGCTCAAAAATTCCGTTTGAAAACCGCATCACGAGAATATTTTGTACAGTTTCTTTTCCAAGATAATGATCGATCCGATATATCTGGCTTTCATTGAATGCTTGATGTAGATTTCGATTCAATTCCATCCCAGATTCGAAATCGTATCCAAAGGGCTTTTCTACGATCAATCTTTTAAATCCAAGATTTTCAGAATTTAATCCAACTTTTCCTAAATTATTGGCCACAATTCCAAATTTACTTGGCGGCATGGAAAGATAAAAAAGGCAGTTACCACCAGCGTCAATTTCAAGATCGAACTGTTCAAGTTTCAATTTTAAAGCAGTATAATCGTCTTCCTTTTCGGGATCCATCGCCAAATAATGCAGGTTGGTGGAGAACGAACTAATGATTGGATCACTCAAATGGTGGCTTTCTGAGTTCAGTCTGATTCCTTCTTCCATTTTTTTTCTGAATCCATCGTCAGACAATACTGATCGGCCAATACCTAATATTTTAAAACCGTCTGGCATCATTTTTTGCTGATATAACGCATATAATGATGGTATCAACTTCTTATATGTCAGATCGCCTGATGCACCAAAAATTACTATCGTCAGATTTTGAATAACTTGCATAACTTACGATTTTTGAACTGCGTGACCACCAAACTGATTTCGAAGAGCAGCGAGAACTTTCATTGCGAAAGATTCACTCTGACGGGATTGGAACCGTGTGAATAATGAAGCAGTTATCACATGAGCAGGCACATCCAAATCAATGGCAGCTTGAATTGTCCAACGTCCTTCGCCACTGTCTTCCACAAAATCTTTCAAACCATCTAATTTTGGATCCTCTTTTAAAGCCAATACCATCAATTCGAGAAGCCATGAACGAACCACACTACTGTATTGCCATCCGCTTGCAATAGCCGTTAAATCAAGGTTATAAGGTGATTTCTGCATAATTTCGAAACCTTCAGCAAACGACTGCATCATGCCATATTCGATACCATTGTGAATCATCTTCACAAAATGACCGGCACCACTTGCGCCGCAATATGTATATCCGTTTTCGGGAGCAAGCGATTTATAAACCGGATAAATATATTCCGAAGCCTCTTTATCGCCACCAGACATCAAACTATATCCATTTTGTAATCCCCAAACACCTCCACTTGTTCCACAATCGAGATAGGAAATTTTTCGTTCAGCAGCACGCTCCGAACGTGCTTTTGTATCCTTATAATTTGAATTACCACCATCAATCACAATATCATTTTCGCCCATCAAATCAAGAAGTTGCGTAATATTATCATCTACTGTTTGTCCGGATGGAACCATCAACCAAACGATCTTCCTTCCCTCAAGTTTTGATACCATATCAGCCAAGGAATCTGATGGAATCGCACCTTTTTCAACTAAACGATCGACTGGACCTCGACTACGATTGTAAACAACCACTTCATGACCAAATTGCAACAGGCGTTCTACCATATTGCCTCCCATTTTTCCTAATCCAACAAAACCAAGTTTCATAATATTTATCTTTTTAATTAATTTATGTACAAAAGCCTAGAGCAAAGCAATTATAAGGTAAAAGTAGATTAATCGTGAGTAGTTTTCAATAGTTAAGTTGTGAAACGAGAAAAATCATGCCTTAATAGGTCAATTATAAGGCCCAACTGGTTTAAAAAAATGATAATCAGCAAACTTCAACAAAGTCCTCCAATGCTGCCCATGTTGCCCTTTCTCCCTCTTGAATAATTTCTTTTGCTTTGTAAAAATCGAAAATATTAAAAGATTCATGTGAGATATTAATTAATAAATCGGGCTGGCATTTTTCCAATGTAAGTTCCGATATTTTTCGCATCATCGTATAAATACTTCTATTGGTCAGATTGAATACTCCAATATGATCTTTATCTCTTTCAGGAATAATATTACTGAATTTACTCTGAATCTCTATGATTTTTTTAATATATTTCCTGTTATGATTATGTTGATTTTCAACGTTATGTGAAATTTTCAATTCAGGAGAGTTTACGTCAACCACAACAAGTAAATCACCATCATGTCGTTTAACCCGGTTTACAGGAATAGGATTCATCAAACCGCCATCAACAAAAAATAGATTTCCAATCTTTAGTGGTTGTAAAACTGTTGGAATAGAAATTGAAGCTCTCAAAGCTTCAAATAAACTTCCTTTGGTAAAATAAACTTCTCTTCCGTTTATAATATCAGTGGCAACGGCACAAAAAGGTATCAACAGATCTTCAATATTCCGTTCGGGGACAATTTCCTTGATTTTTTCGATTATTTTTTTTCCTTTCACAAAACCTTTTTTACTAATAGAGAAGTCGGTAAGCCGAAGCACTTCCATAATGTCCAAAGTAATAAGCCATTCCTCGAAATGTTGAATCTGGCCGGTTGCAAAAACACCACCTACAACAGCACCCATTGACGTTCCGGCTACAGAGGTTATATTAAAACCATTTTGCTCTAAAACTTTGATAGCACCAACATGAGCGAAACCTCTTGCCCCTCCACTTGATAAAACCAAAGCGATATTTTTAGACATATTATATTGATTATCTTTACTTTAGTTCGATTAAATTTATTACTTTAATTTAGGAACAAAAATCATTTCTGTAAAGGTAATTAAAGACCTTCCAAAAAACAATTATTTTATTGATTATATTTTTTGAAGTATTTATTTTTTTCTTGTTGGTTTGCAAAAAGGGATTATCTTTGCACTTCTTTAAACAAAAGTTCTTTCATATTCGGATCGGTAGTTCAGTTGGTTAGAATGCCGCCCTGTCACGGCGGAGGTCGCGGGTTCGAGTCCCGTCCGGTCCGCTTTTAAGTTATCAAATCTACACAAAAACGCTAATTATCAAATAGTTAGCGTTTTTTTTCTTTTATGACCTACCCAAATATCACATTATTTATCATTCTTTATGTGGCCTCTTCGGTGTCCTTTTTTATAATACTTTCTTGGACACCAAATAACACGTAATGTTATGAAATAATGCAAGTTATGCTTGACTTTTGACCCAAAATTTCGTATATTACAAGTTCAATTAGTGTCCACGAAATTTATAAAATTATGAAAGTTTCAACAAGCATTCTTTTCTATTTACGTCTGTCCCGCACAAATAAAGCAGGTGAATCACCTATTTATATGCGTGTTACAGTTAACGGTATCCGAATTGACATCTCAGCCAACCGGTTTATCCAACCAGCCAGATGGTCATCCCAGCAAAATGCAATGAAAGGCTCTTCTGAGGCGGCACGTACGCTCAATACCTACCTTTCAACTCTTGAGAACAAGGTCCTGAAACAAATCAACAACCTCGAAATTCAAGGTCTTGAAGTCGCAGCCGATGTTTTAAAGCCATTAATTACTGGCAAATCAATTCCAGCCCATACCCTTCTTACTCTTTTTCAATACCACAACGATCAGATGAAAGCTCTCATCGGTATTGATTTCGCAATCGCAACTTACAAGAAGTACACATATACCTATAATAAGATAGAGGCTTACCTCCAGCATACCTTCAAAAAGAATGATATCCCGCTAAAGGATCTCAACCATGCATTTGTTACCGGACTGGAATTTTACTTAAAGACTACTGACAGTCTTGATAACAATACTGCCATGAAGTATATCAAAAACCTCCACAAGGTTATCAGGATTGCACTGAGAAATGAATGGATCAGCCGTGACCCCTTTGCCAATTTTAAGTGCACATTACATGAAACCAACCGAACCTTCCTCACACAGTCAGAACTAGATGCCATCATCACAAAAGATTTCACCATTACTCGTATAGCACAGGTCAGAGATATCTTTGTTTTTTCTTGTTTTACAGGCTTAGCTTACGCAGACATTGAAAAGCTTACACCTAATGATATCACTATAGGAATTGACGGTGGAAGATGGATTACTATTTTCCGGCAGAAAACAGATACACGTTCAAGCATCCCATTACTTCCTGAGGCCCTTCAAATCGTTGAAAAGTATAAAGATGATCCTGTTGCTGTTAGTAATGGAAAGCTTCTCCCGGTTATTTCAAACCAGAAAATGAATTCCTATCTCAAAGAAATTGCCGATATATGTGGAATTACCAAGACCCTTACTTATCATATGTCAAGGCACACATTTGCCACGACCGTAACCCTGTCTAATGGGGTTCCAATGGAAACAGTAAGCAGGATGCTGGGCCATAGCTCAATTAAAACCACCCAGATATACAGCAAGGTAGTCGATTCCAAAGTAAGTGATGATATGCAGATGCTAAAAACAGTCTTGCAGTCTAAAGTTAAAAAGGAGGCAGTGGCGGTTTGATGATCAGATTATTTCACATTGGACCCCTCCATTTTTCAAAAAGTGGAGGGTCTTCTCAGATTTCCTCCTAAAATATATTATTTACTGTTAGTTATTATATCACGTTTGTATTGAAATATTCTGAAAATTTACTTGACATTTCGTCATTTTTGTCGTATATTGTAGACTTTATAAACAATCACTAATCATCTCAATTGTTACATTTAATCTTTTAATTATCAAATATTTACAATTTTCAGAAATAATTCTGCGCCATCACTTCTGTGTTTTTTTCTGGAATCTTACTATGCATCTTTCTTTCAACCAGATAATTCAATTTTACTAGCGTGCCAAACTTTTCTAAAAAACAATTTTAATCATCAATTTTGCCATTAATAAACTGATATACAATTCTTTAAAGCGTTATCAACAATATATCGTTGAAAAAAAAAGACCCAATAAGCATGAAAGGTATTGTATATTGCAGGAAATCGATCAAATTATCTCATTATAAACTAATATTCTAATAAATGACCGTAGAATTTATCACCAAAGCTGACCTTCAGTCTCTTAAAAACGAAATCATTCAGGAGTTAAAAGCTTTTCATGCTCCTTCTGTCAACAACCTCAAAGCATATCTTAAATCATCCGATGTACGTGACCTATTAGGTTGCTCTCATGGTACATTGCAGAACTTACGCATTAAAGGAATTCTCACACCTTCAAAAATCGGGGGTTCATGGTACTACAAAACAGATCAGGTTTACAACCTGCTACAAAACGGTGATTTAAGCAACTAATAAACAGAATAAACATGACCCAGTCAACCAGAAAAAATATTGTCAATATACCACTCGGACTTATTCCGCTTGTCTTTGAAAACAAAGCAGTGAATCAGTTCAGAGTTTTCATTGCTATTAAATTGGTATCGCCGGGTCATGTCAAGAATTCCAAAGAAGATTTAACAAAACTTTGTGAAGCAACCGGCTTTTTAAAACGCACTGTTCAAAAGCACCTCAGCAGCCTCGTTTCACTTGGCTGGCTTGGTCATGATAGTATCAACCAAACCTATTACGACCGTTCATGGGCATCCTTCCGGACAAGTGGAATATTTTTTAACCGCTTATCTATCCCTGTCAGCCTTGATGATCTGAAATCCTTTCAACCATTGTTGGTAGCTGCAATGCTTACTCAACGCATCAACGCTCAGGAACACCATCATAATAATCTTTTTAAAGAGTCAGGAAGAAAACCAAATCACTTCAGGAAACCGCGCAAGACCGCAGCCATCATAAGGGGAGCTGTATCACAAGTCCAAACGGTTTCTGCTGAAGTGCAAAAGATTGGTTTTGATTATTTCGGATTATCCAATAAAAGCATTGCTAAAATGTTAAACCTCAGTCAGACGCGTGCCTGTGAAATAAAATCAGAAGCTGTGGCTAACAAATACATCTGCACCAAAAAGCATTTCAATCTAATTGCCGAATACGATCATCCAATTCCAGACATGCGAAATAATTTTCAGTGTGGATTACGTAATGGTCATAATAATATCCGTATCAATACACAAAAACGCAAGGGGGTTACTTACTATCAGCTGCTTGAACAACTGCATGACGAAATCATTCCGCTAATCCATCTCAAACGTGTAAACTATCAGAAACTGGCAAAGCAAAAACATATCAGAAGCATCACACCTTTTAACGACAAGCAAGCTGCATGATTTTTTGAAACATGAAACCATTCAAACCTGAAACCTTGAACCTCCCCTTAAACCCCTTATATTAAGTATCGGTTTTTTACACATTTATTTTCACCATTTTTAACCAATAATTTTTAACCTATGTTATCAAATATTACACTCACAAAACCACTCATTTTCTTCGACCTCGAAACAACAGGTGTTGATATTGCCAAAGACAGAATTATTGAACTTTCGGTTACGAAATTCCTTCCTGATGGCACTCAGGAAACGAAAACACGCCGTTACAATCCGGGTATTCCCATTCCTGCCGAGGCTTCTGCCATCCATGGCATTTATGATGATGATGTAATGGATGCACCAAAGTTTTCTGAAATAGCCAAAGGTCTTTCAAACTATTTTATAGGTAGTGATATTGGCGGATTCAATGTTCTCAGGTTCGACATTCCACTCCTGGTTGAAGAATTCCTGCGTGCGGGTGCTGCTGTTCCTTTTGATGCCAGCACCAGATACGTTGATGCTATGTCCATTTTTCACAAAATGGAACGGCGGGACCTAACTGCTGCTTACAAGATCTACTGTGGTAAAGACCACACAGGTGCCCATGGTGCAGCCGCTGATGTTCAGGTTTCTGCTGAGGTATTCAATGCTCAGATCAGCCGTTATGGTCTTGAAAATAATATTGAAGCACTGCATAATTTCTGCAATAATGGAAATGAAATTGTTGATTTTGCAGGTAAGTTTAAACGGGATGAAAGTGGCGAAATTATTTTTGCCTTTGGAAAAAATATGGGTAAACCGGTTTTAAAAGAGCGCAACTATCTGACTTGGATACTGGAAGGTGAATTTCCATTTCATACAAAATATTGTGTTAATAAAATATTGATGGGAGAACTCTGATATTCAACGTATTATTTTAGATTTGTAGTTTGCATTTAAAAATTAACGTACTGCATTACTGGTTAACAACAGAACTTTTGCCGCATAATTTGAAATAAATATACTGCTGGCCATTCGCAATACTAAAATTGTTGACAGCCATCGCATAAAACCGCTACTTTTTCGCCCCAATTATTTTTATCTTACAAACATTTTTATTAATATTTTATTAATTGTAGTCAAAAATTGACTACTTTTGTTACTTAAAGTCTGCATGAAAATGATTAAAAAAGGAATATTAAATCAACTTATTCAAACTCACGACTTAACAAGTCTTGAGAGACATTTGATTTATTCGTACTTGACTAATAATAAAATAGACTTTTCTAAAAACTTAATACTGACAGACTATTTCAAAGACTTTGAAAAAATTGCGCAATTATATTTCGACACTTCCTCTCTACCTATTTCGACAATAAAAGAACTTGAAAATTATCTTGAACTTATTATTCCTGTTACAGACAGAAAATTCAACGGAGCATTTTTTACTCCTGATTACATAATTGATTTCATTATCAACGAAATTAAGCCACAAGAGAATCATAAAAATCTTGACCCGAGCTGCGGTTGTGGTGCTTTTTTAGTTGGTTTGACAGACTATTACAAAAGGACTCTCAAAAAACCAATTAAAAAAATCATTCAAGAAAACATATTTGGTTCGGACATTCTAGAATACAACATTCATAGAGCGAAACTTATACTGACAATTTACGCTTTGCAAAATGGAGAACAACTTACAGATACCGACTTCAATTTGTACCATCAAGATAGTCTGAAAGCAAATTGGATTGACCATTTTGATAATATTGTCGGTAATCCACCGTATGTAAAATTCCAAGACCTAACAGACGAAAACAGAAGCTATTTAGCAAGGCATTGGACGACAGTTGAAGGCGGAACATTTAATTTATATTTTGCTTTTTTTGAACTTGGTTATAAATTACTTAAACCGACTGGAAAACTTGGTTACATAACACCGAACAATTATTTTACTTCTCTTGCAGGAGAATCAATTCGCAAATATTTTCATAACAAAAAATGCGTTTCAAGAATTATAGATTTCAGCCATAAGAAAGTTTTTGATGCCCAAACTTATACCGCACTTACATTTCTAAGTAAGATAGAAAACGAAGCAATAACATTTGACAGAATTACGGAGGGAAGCAGCCCCGAAGACTTTTTGCCAAAAGCCAACGGTTCTCCTAATTATTTAAAAGACCTTAATATTAAAAAGTGGCGACTGCTCAAAACAGACGAACAACAAAATATCAAAATAATTGAAACAATTGGCAAGCCAATTGGTAAGCTTTTTGATATTTGCGTAGGAATTGCAACATTAAAAGACGAAGTGTTTTTTATTGATGGAAGCAACACAAAAAATGGTTTTTATTTAAAAACTACTGATAACGGAACTTTTGAAATTGAAAAGGAAGTTGTAAAGCCAGTTTATAAAATTTCAGATTTCAAAACGCAAGAAGAAACTGAGCATAATACAAGGAAAATTATTTTCCCTTACATCATAAAAAAAGGAATTGCTATCGCAATTCCTGAAAATGATTTCAAAAAGAAATTTCCTAACTGCTACACTTACTTACTTTCTGAAAAAGAAAATTTATTAGCAAGGGATAAAGGTAAAGTAAACTTTGACCCGTTCTTTGTTTGGGGTAGAACTCAAGGAATTACAAGGTCAGGAAAGAAAATTTTAAATCCTACATTCAGCCAGCACCCAAGATTTTTATTGGTTGAGGAAGATGAAGGATTTTTCACAAATGGTTACGGACTTTATTTCCGTGAACAAAAAGGAAACGGAATGTTTGACGAATTAAATAATCCAATTACCAAATTGGAGAACATTGATGTAGTTCAAAAAATCCTGAACTCAATTGTAATGGATTACTATGTCACAAAAACCAGCGTTTCAATTGAAGGCGGTTATCCTTGTTATCAGAAAAACTTTATCGAGAAATTTAATATTCCTGACTTTTCGGAAAGTGAAATTGAACTTTTGAGAAATCTAAAAGACAAACAAGAAATTAACGAGTTTCTTGTTGAAAAGTATCAGATAAAAGTATTTGCAGGAAATCTTGCGGTATAAATATTTAGAATATCTGCTACAAAATTTTGATAATCTAAACCAACCATTGAAATAGTTGATCCTTGCGGTAAAAAACCATCTTGAATAAGATCCGCACTTGTATTGTATATTTTTGGAATTGCTCTATCAAAATCAACAATAAGCAAACAGCATCTTTCATATTTGAATTTCTCATCTAATTGATTCACTCTAGAATTTATAGCTTGAAATGCAGCGATATACTTACCAATATTTATATTGCTAAAAACCATATTTCCAACAGTGGAGGCATCAGTATACTCTTTAACTGGAATCAAATAAACTTCCCCCAAAACCATATTCGGCAACCTCTGGTGCAGGTTTAATGCTTCCGCAAATGTCCGTTCATAAAGAGTATCAAAATTTTTCCAAATACTGCTAAGCTGACTGCGGACATTAATACTTAGAATTGATTCTGTAAAAACATCACCATAAATATCTTGAAATTCATTCATCATAGTATTTACTGTGAGCTGCTGAGGGGCTATGTGGATATTATTTGGAATAATAGAAATGTCCTGCCTCTTTGTTTTTAAAAATCCTGCCAATTTAAGTTCTTTATCACAAAGTCTTCTTGCTCTGTTTATCTGTCGTGCTGGTGGGTTTATGACCCTATGTAAATATTCTTTTGATGGATTTATTAAACTTGGGTGGACATTATTATTGAGAAAATCGGACTTCAATGCATTGTGCACATATTTTATTAATCGACTTGTTCTTATCGTGCTTGCTTGAGTCCCATTTCCAATAGCTGTTTCATAATCCAACTTAATTTGATTGACAGCTGCTTGAATTGTTAATTGCTGAAATGGTATTCCCGTATGATTGTTAATTATGTTTGGCATATCTATATTTTATTTACCAAACCTAGATTCATAAGTTTTAAGAATAGATGGAATGAATGACTCCCAATTTAATTCAACAATGTTTGCTTGTGAATTGGCAGGCATCAAACCATCAGCAATTAATTCTTCATTAGTATTATATATTTTTGCAGGGTTTTGTCCAAAATCAACTATTAACAAGCAAACCTTTTCATATTTATAATCTTCCTTTGTAAAATCAATTCGCCCATTAATCGCTTGGAAAGACTTGATATATTTTTGAACTGCACCCACCTTATTAATGAATTCAACTTTATTACCTTTCATTGATACAGGATTATATTCTTTAACTGCTATCATATATACTTCACCTAGAACCATTTTCGGACACCTCACATGTAGGTTTTGTGCTTCTGCTATTGTTCTTTCATAAAGTGTATCAAAATTTTTAGCCAAACTGCTCATTTGACTTCTAATATTTATTGAAATCACTCTTTCAGTATACGCTTTCCCATAGTAATCCGCAGCCTCTTGTAACAATCCTTCTGTCATTATTTCACTTTCTGGTGTATGGCCGCTAGGTGCAACGCAAACATCTTGATGTTTGTGTTTTAGAAATCCAGCAAGTTTCATTTCAGGAGAACTTGCATTAATTGGAGGGTAAACACGATGACGATCAATTCCAGCATTTATTAATGCAGACTTAACAGCCTCATGAATACAATTTATAGGCTTAGAAGACCGTATCATTGCTTCCTTTGCCCCAATTCCACCTAGCTCTATTGATCCATCAATGAGAGTCTTGAAACTATTTACCGCTTCTTGAATACTTACTAAATTCGCCATCGTTAAAAAATTCTTTTAATGTCACGCCTAGTGCTATGGCGATTTTCTCAATATTGACAATGGAAATGTTCCTTTGCCCATTCTCAACACTTGCAATGTAACTTCTATCAAGGTCGGCTGTATAGGACAAATCTTTCTGCGACATACTTGACGCTTCTCGGAGTTCCTTAATTCGTTGACCTATTTTTTCTTTTACATCCATTGGACAAAAGTCAGGATATGTTGACTATAAAACAAAGACTATAAGCAACATTCAAAAATATTTAATCAGCACTCTTGAAAGTAAATTTATTTCAACACACTTAATTCAAATATATAAAAATGCAAAACAGCGACTAGGCCAGAAGATCTCGTCATCAACAATTTTATAACTTATTCTTCCTTCCCATTTTCCCACCCAAACCCCTCAAAAATTTCCCTTCAAAATATTTTGCATTTCTCCATCGAAACATATTGTAACTTAGCGGAATATAAACCAATTCATCTTACTCCATGTTACGTAAGAAAATCTTGTTATTCGCAGCAATATTATCACTGTTTCTCAGCGCAACAGCCCAGCAAATTAGTGTGAAATCCTTCAAGGCTTTGCCCAATGATATGGATGCAAGGCAAAACTTTCCGGAAAAAGACCAAAATGGTGTAGTGTGCACCATCATAAAAGTACCAACTACTGAAAATGGAACAGTAAATTCAAAATTATAACCCATGAAACTATATCTAAGCAATCTTCTCCCCAGACTTCAAGAGTACAGCCTAAGTCTTGATAAAAAAGAAGTTTTCGTTGAAAAACCATGGGTGATTGTTGACGAAAACTTGAACCAACAAAAATATATTTTCAGGCGAGATGGTGAATTAATAATGTCTTTGAACGGAACGGTTAAGATTGGTTCTTGGGAATATATAGCCGCTGCGAAGAGTCTATTGATTAACAGGATTCAGGATAAGATTTTGCTTAATCAGTTTTTTATTGATCCGGCAGTCATGGTATTGAAAAAGGACGGATTCAAAGATGAAAACTTAATCATGGCAAATGAAATTCTTATCCCTGATTTAGACGTTACAACATACCTAAAAAAAATATACTATCAAAAGAATAATATAGTAATCAAACAGTTAAAGAACGGTCAACTTTTGGAATTTGCAAAAATATCAGAATCTTCCAGTATGGATAATTTACTGAAAGTTACAGATGCTAAAGTAACTATGGATGGTGAAACTGTTCCTGATGGTGAATATGAGCTAGATTCTTCAAAATTTTTAATTCAAAACGGTAAGGTAATAAAAGTCATTAATCATTATAAATATCCCACAAGTAAAGGCTCGATTTCTATATACCAAGAATATAGTCATCCTATAGTGGGAGAACGTGTTTTTCAAAATGAAAAACCAGCACCAGATGGCAAATACCGAATTGATATTTTCCATTACATTACTGTTCATAATGGTATTATCAGCAAAATTTCTCTTTTCTAAAACCTGGTATTGATGGCTGACACCGCAGCTTTAAAAACCCGTCTCTTCACAATATTTCTTTCACAATACGGCGAAAACCTCTATAAAGTTCATGCCATCCTTAGGTTTTTACATACATATCCCGAATCGATAAAAGAGCTCAGAATCAGTCAACTTATCAAACCTGATGAATTATTTGAACTTCAGAAAGAATGGGTTTGGCTTGTCTCAAAATATGAGGGTTTGGAAAAAGAATTTTTCAAACCGTTTTGGGTTCCAATTGAATATGACAATTTTGACCACTTCATTGATCTGTCTGATGAAGCTTTTCCTGTTTTCGACACAAGCTTTTTCATGGAAGAACCTTATAGTTATTTCAAAACCATTGTTTTCAATTCATCTTCTAAATTTCTGTTAGCCCTTGAAAGAGATACAGATTTTATTTCACTTGCCGAAGACATACGTGATGATAACTGGCATACATATTTTCAGCAATTAAAGGCTCGCAAAAAGCTAATTTTCGGGGGTAAATTAAAAATCAAAAAACCGGATTATTTCCAGATTTTCGGTGATGCACCACATATTCCATTCAAGTATTCATTTTCTAATGGGTATCATACAATTAACTGTCGCCATGTCAGTTCAATGATTTGCGGATTACTGCCTTTCGCTTTAAAAATTGAATTAACCAAATCAACCTTTGATGAATCTGATTTGAAATTTTTATCAGGTTATGATTTATCTGTGATTACAGATATCCATATACTTACCTATGCCATTCGTCTTTTTTGCAGTGATCACATGCATTTATACAGATGCAATATTTCTCCTGACACAAATGAATTTATTTTATACGTCGATCACAATTTCATAATACGCACCAAGGATACTGATCTGAAGGATCAATTTATAAATTCTTTTAGTCAAATGTTACTTACACAATAAATATTCTTTATAAATAGTGTTCTAATATTCTCATATTCTGTATTATACAATTCATTATTCATTCAAATCTTATCCTTTCTGTCTTTGAAAACATTTTTTTCGATGTGTTTTATTGTAACTTTGTCTCTTACCAATCGAAAACTACCAATAGTTATGAAATAATGCATATTTATCCTGACAGTTATGAAAAATTTACTCTTTGCACTATCATTTTCATTCTTTGTCATTACAGGTTTTAGCCAAATTACGTATTTTAAAGATGCTTTTGGTAATTCTGTAACTAAAGACCAATGTGACAGTACTATTTCAACCTTTTCAAAAGATGCATTAGTAAACACCTTTGAAAAAGACCAATTTGGAAACACCAAACAAACCCAGTCTCAAGATATTTATGGCAATACGGTTGTAAATGATTAGTATGATACTACGATTCGCACTTACTCGAAAGATATTTATGGCAACACGATTTACACGCCAAAAAAATAATTTTTATACATGCTATTACTCGTTCCATAGTATAATCATTTTTAAATATTTTTTTTTAAATCATTTAATATGAGATCTTTATTTATTACAATTTTATTATTGGTATTATTTACTAGTTGTGAGATTAAGTCTTCTAAAGTTCCTTCAAAATTACCGCAGAATAAGATTAACTATCCTTCCACCAATGCTTATACTGCTCCTCCAATAATTAGTAAAGAGAATCTTTCAATTACTAATTCACAAGTTGTAGATTCATCATACAAAAAATCTTTTAAAAGTTCCAGTAATTCTTTGCAAGACTTTTGGGATGATGCAGAAGATTTATTGAGTGATGCAGAAGATTTATTGAACGATGCAGAAGATTTCGGATGTGATGATGCGATAAATGCCGCACAGGATGCAATTTCTAATAGTAATGACTGTATAAATACTAATGATTACAGTGATGCCGAAAGTTATTTAGATGATGCTCAATCAGATTTAGCTGATGCTCAAAATTATTTGGATGATTGCAATACTTCTCAAGCAAATACTGATGACGAAGTAAGTGAAGAGGAGAATTATGATGATGATTATTAATTAATTTATTTCACTATTATCCGACTAAAATGCAATTTCGTGGATTACACGATGTAAGTACATGATAATCAATTATTATATTTTGTTTTTCGAAAGTCACCCCCATCAGAATGCTATTTGAATTTGAGTATTTGGATTAGGCGAACCTCTTTTTTTGCTATATTCACGTTTAGTGCTACGAAGTAATTCAAACACATCAAGCAGACTGATTAGATGGATTCTTACCAGAGAAGCCACAATCGAGAATGCTTTCTTAGTTTGTGCCATCTTTTGTATTACAGTCATCAACAGTTGGGCAATAAGTGTACACCAAACCTGGGTTCTGATAGCGTTTTCATTTTCGCCATAGAAGAAGTGTAGCTGAAAGTTTTGTTTCATTTTTTTAAACAAAAGTTCAATTCCCCAACGCTTTTTATACAAAAACGCTACTTCTTCGGCAGGACTGTCCATACTATTGGTGATAAACTCATATAGTCTGTTCTGTTCATCCTGATAGCACACTCTCTTCAAACGAAGTTTTTTCTTTTCTTTAGTCAGTTTTTTACCATTTTCAGTTTCATGGGTATATTCGACTTCTATAATCTCTTCGCGCCACACCATGGCTTTGCCTTTCTGCTTTTGGTAATCCTGAAGTGTCTCAATGACAGTATATAGCGCATTTTTCTTCATTCGGGTGACAAAAAAGACCGATTTGGTTGTCCATATAGCAAACTGATGGTAATAATTGTAAGCACGATCAAAAACAACCATGCTGTGTGAGATTAACTCCAGTTCTTTCAGAAAATTCTTGTCATGCACTTTGGCTTCAGTGATTTTGATAAATCGTCCAACCGATTGAACTGCATCGATGAGCATATGAACTTTTAATCCACCTTTCTTTTTACCATCATTCTTTGGGTTACGACCAACTCCTTTTAGAATATCACTAAACAAACGGATCGTTGTGGAATCAATCAATAACACCTCTTTAAAGGTAAGTCCAAAAGTTCGGCTGTCCGACAAAAAACTCTTGTATTGACGAACTAAACTGAAATAAACATCCTCAAAAAATCTATTGTCTCGTTCACGCATACCATCGCATGCCGTGCTTTTTGCTGGGGCTTTCTCCAATCCAAGTTGGTTAAGCTTTCCCCCTAAAGCCCGCATGCTTTCACATATCTCAGTCATTGAGTCGCATCGGCTCAATATCCCAAATAGCAAGGTGATTAAATGTGTTCTTGCCTTAAATGCCTTGTAATAATAGTCGGCATTATGCTTATCAACCAATCCTTTTATGCTAATCGTATCCATTAGTTTTATTACTTGTTTGAAAATCGGCTGTCCGACAAATTTTATTTCCTTATTTTTGCTCATGTTGTGTTTGTTATTGCAATTACAAAACTACAACATAGGGGTGAAACCTAATGGAAGTAACCCCTTTTCATTTTTTAGTCGGACAGTAGTGATTTTAAATAGCTCACTTAAAACGACATTTTTAATAAAGCAATACAATATGATTCGATTACAAAATATTTTGACAATTACAGCATTTATATTTATACAATTTTATTGCCTAGGACAAGGATATGAGAATCCTGATAAGAATTTAATCCCACCATCACCTACCGCATATGAACTTGGAAGGTATGGTGCACAACCTGTGAGTTTCTATAGTGGTACTCCGTCTATTGGAATTCCGATTTATACACTTGATGCTGGTGGATTTAGTTTACCGATTAGTTTATCATATAATGCTTCTGGTATTAAGGTTGAAGAAATCGCCTCTTGGGTTGGACTTGGATGGAGTTTAAATGCGGGCGGTGTGATCAGTGTTATAACCAAAGGTGCATCAGATTTTATTAATGAAAGAGTTAAAATCAGAAGCAGTCAGGACTTATTGGAAAATGATATGCCATTAGTGGATACTTTGGTATTAATTAGGGGAAAATTAATAGACAGCGAACCTGATATTTATAATTTCAATTTTTGTGGTTATACAGGTCAGTTTGTGTTAGATAATAATTTTAGAGTGCAATTTGTAAAGAATTCAAATGGATTGGAAATAATTGCTGACAAGGTAAATAGATCATTTATTGTAAAGGATTTAAATGGAAGGAAGTTTTACTTTGACAGCAATCATGTTGAAATGAGTTTTCAAAAAAAGCTATTTTATGGTTGTTATTATAATTATAATACTTATGCCCCTTACGGAGGATGGACAGATGTTAGCAGTTACTCAATACCAACGGCCTTTTATTTAAGCAAGGTGGAACTTGAAAACAATGGTGGTACAATTATATTCCAATATGAAAGTGAACTGGTTAGATACATGACATTATTAAATGGTAGTATAAGTTCAATTGATGGAATTGACCAATGGGAATCAGAAAATCTAATGGCATTTACACAATATCAAAATTTTGATAGCACAATGCGACTAAAAAGAATACAGTTTTACAAGGAAGCAGAGAATATTGAAATACTCTTTCATGGAAATACCGAAAGAATTGATTTAAAAGGAACATTTAGGTTAGATAAGATTGAACTTAAACGCAACAGCAATACTACTTTTGTTTGGAAATTTGCATATGATTATTTTGTATCACCAATAACGAAGCAAGAGGAAATAACAAGTAATGAATTACATAAGAGACTAAAGTTACTGAGTGTACAAAGATTTGATAATGCAAATCAAGCCATTGAACCGCCATATCTCTTTACTTATCTTGGTGATGCAGGAAGCTCAAACCAGAATCTTACCATGCCTTACCGAACTTCCTTTGATGGTTATGATCATTGGGGATTTTGTAATAAGAATGATGTGAGTTTACTGGAAGCTAATATGCCAAGTAATTTATTCCCAAATGTTAACTATCAAAATTTTGTTGAAGACAAATTTATTTGTCTTTTCTCAATACCATATGGCGGATATCGAATAAATCCAATTAGGGAATTTTCAGGAAACAATCCTATTAATCTCTTTGACAATTTCGTCTTTGAAAGAGGGGATAGGGAGCCAAATGCTATTTACATGAAAGCATATACTTTGGAGCAAATTAAATACCCTACAGGTGGATATACTCAATTTGATTATGAACCGCATCAATATGGATATAATTATATTACTGCAGGTGGCCTGCGACTAAAAAGGCAAATTGCATTTGATGGAATCGGCTCAGTTACTGAAAAAACCTACAGCTATTATTCTGGACAACTCGATAAAACACCCAGTTATATAAAAGCGAAATTTACTAAAAATGAAAATACAAGTGATTTTATTCAATGTGGTGCTGATAATTGCCCACCTGAAACACTTCCAAGCGGTTTCATTTTAAATACATCAACAATAAACACTGAAAATACTACAAATACTGATTATATTGGATATTTAGGTGTAATCGAGACGATTATCAATGGAGAGTTTATAAATGGATCGGTAATATATAAATACCGTTTCCCAACTAATAATGGAGTTGCAAATTATGATTATACATTTGCATATAAACACAATGATTCTTATGATACAAGTTTCAGGTCAGGTATGATAGTTGGTTATAGTCAACCTGTTTATCCTTTTACATCTGGTCTAACAGCGCCTTCTTATAAAAGAGGACTTTTAGAATCAATACGGTATATTAACAGTAACAATATCCAAGTGAAAAAAGAAGAATTCTTCTATAATCTAACTGACGAAAACATTATTTATGGTAACGAAGTTTATTGTGAAAATCCTTCTGATAGCGAGTTATGGTTTGTCTCTGCATATAAATTATATGGTGGTAAAGCATTTCAGGATAGTATAGTTACAACAATATGGGACGAAGATGGAGGTTCTCCAATAACCACAACAGTTACCAAAGAATACAATACAATTTATGAATTACCCAAGAAAGTAACAGAAACGGGTACCGATGTTAGTATTACTGAGTACACATATCCATTTGAATTCAATAACTTAATTTATCCTGGTAATGTATACAGGCAAATGAGTGAAAACCACATGATCAACTATCCTATTGAAACAATAAGAAAGAGAAACGGTAAAGTAATTGAGGCAAGTGCAATTGATTATCATAGATTTAGCGTCACTCCACTTATTATCAATCAACGTGAGGTATTATCATTGGAAAACGTAACAGGGTTGAACGACTTTAGCCCCATCCATTGGGATAATAATGCTGGTGCGTTTATAAAGGATTCAAGGTATAAAACATCAGTTGTATTTGATGCATATGACAATACTGGAAGGTTAACACAGTTTACTCCCACAAATAATGCTCCACAGTCATATATTTGGTCTCCAACTGGTTCACAATACCCTAATGCCAAGGTAATAAATTCAACTTCAGACCGGATTGCCTATACCAGTTTCGAGGAAGGGACAACATCAAGCGATGTTAATCTTGGCAATTGGAGAATAGTATACGGCCCCCCGTGGTCATTATCTAATATTGCTAAGACAGGGAAGTATGCATTACAAACAACTAGTGGTGGTTCGCCAATAGAGACTATTAATCTTATACCACCAGGAAAATATAAAATTAGTTGCTGGTATAAAGACGGAACAATTGATTTTCCATCTGGGACAGAATCTACATTAGAAAATAATGGAACATGGTATTACAAAGAGGGATTCCTTCAGCTTAATTCAAGTCAGAAGTTAACTGTTCTGGTCAATAATGGAAGTATTGACGAATTAAGGCTCTATCCTGTAGATGCTTCAATAAAAACATACTGTTATGATGGAAACAGAAACATGTTAGGAAGTTTTGATAACAACGATTTCGGATATAAATATGAATATGACTCTGCTGGTCGCCTAAGATTAATTCGCGACCATAACGATAAAATCCTGAAACGTTACAAATACAATTACGCACCTTAATCCAGCTAATCATGAATACTAAAAGATATTATCAATTTTATATTCTTGCATTGTTGCTTTTACCGATTATCGGACATTCGCAGCAACAGGATGGACTTACATGGATTAAAACCTTTGCATCAAAAGGGTTTAATACCTCACCCGGATTCGTTACTGATACAGCAGGATTTGTTTATTTGCCTATTGTTTTTGTCGATTCCGTTCATTTCGAGTCATCAGGCAAAACGGATACGCTTGTTTCAGCCGGTGATGGGGATATCCTACTTGCCAAAATAGAAGCTCTGACAGGAAATATTCAGCAATACAGGCATTTAAGTTCCAAGGCACATTTAGTAGCAACCGATATTTCTATGATTGATGGGCATTTACTACTATCTGGTTCATGCCGCGATTCTGTGTTTATGATCGCTGATACAAATAATCCGCAGTATATTGGTGGAAAAACCGGCCAAGAAAAGTGTTTTTTACTCGAAATGACAACCGATGGCAACCTCATTAACTTTATAATGCCTGCGGATGAAGCATACCAGTCGGGTTTAAATATGGTAAGAACCAACGGACATTCCATTATGGCATACGGTACCGTTCGTCCTGATACCTTATCCCCTTTAGCTAATCTTTTCATTATTCAAAACGAAAGTGAAAGCAGTCAAACAATTATTGATTCACTCTCGCGTGCCGATATACACGATGGTATATTTTTCAAACAGGGTGTATGGGTATGCGGTTCTTTTACCGATAGCCTTGTTATGAATAATGCTATGTTGTATGGTTTAGCAGGCAAACAGGCATTTATGGCAAGAGTAGATACAGGTGATTATCCTTTTTCAAATGCAATTGCCTGGCCAGGTTATCAGGATGCTGAGGCTACAGGTATGGCATTTTATAATCATAAATTGTGGGTTGGGATCAATTTCTCTGATTCGATAAATTCAGGTAATGGATCGCAAATACTTAGCCATGGGATGTCGGATGCTGCAATATTACAATATGATACAACACTTCAATTACAGCATATATACCAGTTTGGCGGTAGTTATTCCGAACGTATTGACCGCTTATTTGTAAGTAATAATACGCTATATGTGTTGGGAAACACAGCATCACCCGATACAAAACTCTGGATCAACGGGCTAGATAAGCTTACCATAACGCAAGTAGAAAACACAGGTATTCAAACACTTTTAAGCATCGATACCCGAGACTCAGTAAAACTGGAATGGACAGCACAGGAAGGACGACTTGGAAAGATGACTGGTGTTAATAAAGTAAATGCTTCTGAAACAATGATTGCCGGTGTATTTAACCAACCTATGATTATCGACACAACGGAATACACTCCGGCAGGCATACAAGATGTTTTCATATTAAGGGTAGCTGATGTATGTTTGAATCGGTTAAAACAGTCTGATATAAAGTTGATGTTCTGTAAAGGCGACTCAATACAACTCATTGGTGCACAACTCATCGGTAAATCAGAAATAAGGACAGATCCTGAAGCAGGTAATATTTTTATCAAACAGGCAGGTAAATATTCGGTTAGATCCAAAAATGATTGCGAATGTGAAATTGCTGATACATTGCTATTTGAGGTGATTGAAGCCCGTGATGCACTGAAAAAAGGATTTAAAAGTTCCGAATTGAAATTTCAAACATTCATTCTTTCAGACAAATCAGAATTGAAAGTGAGTTATTGTGGTGAATGTATTGAAAGTGAAAAACAGCCATTATTTAAAATACATCCAAACCCATCTACTTCATCTTCAACACTTGATATGTTTCTTCCGAAGGCGGGAACGATGCAAGTGAGAATTGTAAACGCTGAAGGAGCCTTGGTGAAATATATGGAATATCAAAAAACCGAAGGCAACCATCGGATTGACCTGCAGAGTGATATACTTAAACCCGGTACCTATTTGGTACACATTAATCATAATGATGGTGTTTCAAACATAAGTACCCTCCTTGTTCTGATAAAGCTTTAAAACAAATAGAAATGAATAAATTTAATACAATAAAACTTCGAACTGTTCTTTTTATCACTGTTACACAAATTTTCTTGTGCTTTCAAACTATTACAAGTCAGACAGATACAAAAAATTTTATCAAAACGGAAGAAGTATTTAGACCAGTTACAGACGAGGGCATGATAGATGGCTACTCCAATACGACGAACGACAAACGCATTACTGTTGAATATTTTGACGGATTGGGACGTCCGATACAAACTGTAATTATTCAAAAGAGTCCTGACTTGAATGACATTATTCAACATTTTGAATATGATTTATTGGGGCGTATGCCTATGAGTTACCTGCCATTTACAAAGAATGGCAACAATGGTGCATTTGTAAGCGATGCCCAACATATACAGGCAACTTTCTATTCTCAGGGTACAAATCCTGATATTCCTGTAACTTATTTTCCTTATAATGAAATCCGGTTCGAGCAATCTCCACTTAACAGAGTTCTTGAAACTGCTTCGCCTGGAGAAAGCTGGATCATGGAAACAGGTCATACGATTAAATCACATATTGGTACAAATGAAACAGAAGAAGTAAAAAAATGGGGTGTAGGTGGCGATGGAAACATTATACCTTCTGGTTCTTATGCTGCTGGGAAATTAATAAAAAACATCGTTTTCGATGAGGATAGCAATCAGTCCATTACCTATACTTCAACCCAAGGCTTAATCGTATTAAAGCGACAGATACTTGATGGACAGGAACTTAATACGTATTATGTTTATAATGACCTTAACCTGTTGGTTTGTGTCATCATGCCTAATGCAAATACATCTGGGAGTACATTTGATGTAGCTAATGCATTCCGTTATAAATATGATGGAAGAAGGCGTATGGTTGAGAAATACCTGCCCGGAACTGAACCAACTTATTATGTTTATAATAAAGCCAATCAGTTGGTATTTGAACAAGATGGAAATTTACGGTTAAATAGAATCTGGAAATATTATAAATATGATGTTCTTGGCCGTACAATTATTGAAGGGAGTTATGGCAGAGACATTACACGTTCAAACCTTCAAACCGAACTCAATAACTATAATGGAAGATTATATGAGGTTAAAGACAATAACAATAATGATTTTTATCATTACCATGGATATTCCAACGAAGCTTTACCCGACGTATTATCTTGTTATATGAATTCAACGTATTATTTTGATAGTTATGATTTTAATGCTGATGGCAACGCAATAAATGAGTTCAATCAGAATTACAAAGCCATGGATGGTTTTTTGGCCACAATCGATAAAACACCATACGGCCAGATTACAGGCAAAATGAATGGTTTTGTGGTAATAGAAGTATTTTTTTATGATATGGAGAGCAGATTAATACAGACAAAGACCGAGAATTACTACACTACAAATAAATACTACTTCAATGGCATGCCTAATAAAACAAATAATAAGTATTTCATATCTCCCACAAATGAATTTTCCTATACTTTTGAATTTGGTTATGACCATGATTGGAGGCCAACAAACACGTCAATTTCAATCAACAATGGTACGTCTCAGTTACTTAATACAATGAAATATACTGAACTATCGGCACTTAAAACAAAATTTTTGCATGGCAACTCAACTACTTTTTTGCAGAAGCAGCAGTATGCGTATAACATCCGGGGCTGGCTAACGCAGATCAACAATATTGATGCAGTAGGAACAGATGTATTTGCCGAGAAATTGTTTTACGAATCATTGCCTGCATACTACAACAGCCATGCAACGGCTTGTTACAACGGTAATATCAGCGGAATGGAATGGTACACCAAAGATATGGTAAGCATAGGTGCGGTAAATGGGTATGCCTTGGGTTATGATGGGTTGAGCCGGTTGACTGGTTCGTCGTTTTTTAACCGCATAGGCAGCACTGCGAGTTGGCAGGATAACCAAGCACCAAGCTCATCGAATTATGGAACTATTACGGGGATAGGTTCGGAAAGTGGGATTACTTACGATAAAAACGGAAACATTATATCGCTTGTGCGAAAGGGCAAACGAGGCAGCGAGGTGGTGAAGTTTGATTCGTTTACGTACGAATATGTTGATGGAACTAGTAATAAACTGAAACGAGTAACGGATGTTATTCTTGGCCAAAACAGTTTGGGTGATTTTGTGAATACTTCTGCCGGTGATAATATATACGATTTAAATGGTAATTTAACCACCGATATTAACCGAAATATGACCCTAAGTTACAACAACGAAAATTTGCCCACGAGCATACAGTTTAGTGGTGGCCGTATTGTAAATACGTACAGGGCTGATGGCGTAAAAACCACAAAAGCGGTGTACGATGCCAGCAACCGCCAAACACTTAACGAACGCTACTACGGCGATTTGGTACTTAGCAATAATGTGCCTGCACGTATTCTCCATGCCGATGGCGTAATTGAACTCAACAGCACCATGCAAGCCACCTATTACTACCACCTAAAAGATCATTTAGGTAATGTTCGTGCTGTAGTTTCACCAGGTTTTAACAACACAACAGCTATAAACCAAACGAATGAATACTATCCATTTGGTATGGTTTACACAAAAACCGGTGGTTCGCTTCTCGATGCTGTTAAACCCAACAAATACAAATACAACGGCAAGGAAGAACAGGAAATGCCCGGCAAGTGGTTAGATTACGGGGCCAGGTTTTATGATACGCAACTTGGGAGGTTCCACACTCAAGACCGGTTCTCGGAAAAATATATGGGATTAACCGCTTATCATTATACAGCTAATAATCCTTTAAAATTCATTGATATTAACGGGGATAGTGTTGTGGTACTCAATGCGCCTAGTGGAGCTGGAGGAGCAGGCCATATGGCTATTTTAATACAAAATAAGGAAAGTGAGTGGAGTTTATATTCAAAGAATGGAACAGATGATAATGGAGGTATTTCAGGTGAAAACAATGGTAATGACGGAAATGATGCTGGCACAAAATCATGGAAAAGTCCTGAAGCTTTTATGAAAAGTGACAAAAACCCAATTGATGATAAAACAGGTGAGCGAGAATACACTGAAGGATATTTAATTCCTGCAACACCAAAGGAAGATAGAGCCGCTGAAAAAGGAGCATTAAAAGAACTTGATAAGGACTATAATGTTGCGGGTTCAAATTGTGCCAAAACAGTTCAAAGTGGATTAAACGGAGCAGGTAAACAAGATGGTAGCCCTTCATTTATGTCAACAGCAGCGGCTGGAACAGTGGGCGCTGTTGTTGCAGGGCCATTAGGAGCAGCAGTGGCAGCAAAAATTAATGAAAAAACCCCAAGACTTATTTATGAAAGAATTAAAGACCAAAATCAAGGTAAAGTCATTAAATAAAACAAGAAAAATTACTACTATTGTTATTCTCTTAGTTTTTCTCACTTTCATTTTATTGATAAGGTGTAATCCTATTGTTAAGACTATTGGCCCTTTTTCAAGTCCAAGCGTTGTAGAATCAAAAAAAAGAAATGTTTTTCTATGGGAATACTATCAAACTAATACTACGATTTATGATACCATTGATTTTGAAATCAGGGAAGTATTTGCTGAAAAGCAATACAAATACTACAGTTACGATGATTTGAGATACAAAATATCTGATGATAAAACCCAAATAAAGATTGTTGCTAAAAGAAAGCTTTCAGAATTAAGGTATTTCGAATTATGGGTTGTAGAAAATTTTGATTGGTCGGCACATCCTTATGGTTTAGTTAGAAACTATAATAGTGGGTATCCTCCAGACAGTCTGTTAGTTAATGTATTATTGGTAGATATTAATGACTCAACAGGGAGAGCTGGTATTAACGATAAGAAGGTTATAGGATCATTTATGCTGCGACGTAAATAACAACATGAGCATAATCAATTTAGTTTTTTTACCCTCAACTTCAGGAATCAAAACCGGAACCAGCTATCCTTATGGGGAGTTTGTGTATGA
>CANNKD010000030.1 GCA_947505205.1 Bacteroidota bacterium
GGTAGTAATCAATAAATTTCTACCGTTTTTTTTATTTCAAAATTCAACTTTCTGACCTTTCAAACTACTCCACGGTCACTGATTTCGCAAGGTTGCGGGGTTGATCCACATTGCAGCCACGCATCACTGCAATATGATACGACAGTTTCTGTAAAGGAATTGTCGCCAACAAAGGCACCAGCATTTCCTCAGTCTCAGGTATTTCGATGGTATAATCGGCCATGCCTTTTACTGTAACATCACCTTCGGTTACAATTGCTATTACCTTACCTTTTCGTGCTTTAACCTCTTGAATATTGCTCACAACTTTATCGTAAGTGCCTCTATTGGTTGCAATTACAACAACAGGCATTTCTTCATCAATCAAGGCTATGGGACCATGTTTCATTTCGGCAGCAGGATAACCTTCAGCATGAATGTATGAAATTTCTTTTAGTTTAAGAGCACCTTCGAGGGCAACCGGAAAATTATATCCACGTCCCAGGTAAAGGAAATTCCTAACATTCTTAAATTTTTCGGCAATCTCAACAACTTTTTTGCTCAATAATAATGTCTTCTCAACTTTTTCAGGAATTAAGCTCAACTCACTGATTAACTGCAATAACCGATTCTTTGGAATTGTGCCTTTTAGCTGAGCTAAGCGAAGTGCCATCAAGGTTAAAACTGTTACCTGTGCGGTAAATGCTTTTGTGGATGCAACACCAATTTCAGGTCCGGCATGTGTGTAAATACCTGCATGCGTCGCACGCGAGATGGATGAACCCACAACATTGCAGATTCCGAGGATGGTGGCACCTTTCGATTTTGCTAATTCAATTGCTGCCAAGGTATCGGCTGTTTCGCCAGATTGCGAAATAGCAATCACAATATCATTTTCATTAATGATAGGGTTGCGATACCGGAATTCAGATGCATATTCAACCTCAACCGGAATGCGGGCCAAATCTTCAAAGAGATATTCACCAACCAATCCGGCATGCCACGAAGTGCCACAGGCAACAATTACGATTTTATTTGCATTCACGAGTTTCTGCTCGTAATCAATAATGCCACCCAAGGTTATTGTTCCTTCCTCCACATGCAATCTGCCGCGCATGCTGTCCATAATTGAATGAGGTTGTTCGTAAATCTCCTTAAGCATGAAATGTTCATATCCGCCTTTTTCGAGTGCATTCAGATTCATTTCAAGCTCCTGAATATAAGGTGTCTTTTCTTTATTTCTGATTGTCTTGATCTTCAAGTCTTCATTTCGACGAATGAGCGCAACTTCTTCATTGCCCAGATAGACAACATTTTTGGTATATTCAATGATTGGAGTCGCATCGGATGCGATATAATAATCGTCCTTACCAATACCGATTACAAGTGGACTGCCATTGCGGGCAGCAATTAAGCTGTCGTGATCGTCCCGCGACAGAACTACAATTGCATAAGCACCAATAACCTGATTCAAGGCTATTCGTACCGCTTCGAAAAGATCAACATTTTCATTTATCTGAATATCTTCAATCAGATTAGTCAGCACTTCGGTGTCGGTACTCGAATGAAATTCGTATCCGCGCGACACAAGTTCCTTGCGCAGTGATGCGTAGTTTTCAATTATTCCATTGTGAATGAGCGCGATGTTTTTCGATTGTGAAAAATGAGGGTGAGCATTCACCTGATTTGGCTCGCCATGTGTTGCCCAACGTGTATGGGCAATGCCGATATTTCCGGATATATCAGCGTTTTTTACAAGGTTTTCGAGTTCAGAGACCTTGCCTTTCGCTTTAAATACTTTCAGTTCTCCATTAAGTATAGCTACTCCTGCACTGTCATAACCTCGATATTCGAGACGTTTTAAACCCTTTATCAGAATTGGATAAGCCTCTTTTGGACCAATATAAGCTACGATTCCGCACATATTCGTTTATCTTAGTTGATTATAATAGTTGTTATCAAAGATAATACAATTACATAGTTAATTCATAATCGAATAAACAACCTCCAGTCGCAAAGGTTTAAGTGTATCAGATTGAGGATTCGTTCCGTTAAACTTCCATCTGTCAGCTTTACCCGACGCTCCGGGAATAAACAACAACAATCCATAATCATCGTTGCCTTTACCATTGATTAGCAGATCCTGAATATATCTTGTCAGGCGAAACTGATATTCATTAACCGAGGATTTATAATTGCCCCCGAAATAAACTGCTCCTTCAAGCTGATCCTGTAATACTGTAAATGTACCATCACCATCATCTTTAACCAAAATAAGCTGAGCAGGAGCACCATAGGTTGATGGCTTTTCGATGCCACTTAAAAATAATTTCGCTTCGTTAATAACAATATTTTTACCTACAAACTCTTGATATTCTGCTATTTTAGGGAAACGTATTTTCGTTTTAATACCTGACATTGCCTGCATATACAAATTTGAAGTTCCAAGCATTGTATCTCCGTTCACCACTTGATTTACCAAAGCTGGTTCTGCATTTTGGTAATTAAATTGGTTAAAAACGTTGTAATGTTCGTCATATGAGGTTACATAAAAAGTGTAAGACAGCGAGTCGGCTTCATCATTTTTATAATATAATCTTAAATAGCTTTCTGTGCTTCCAATATTAAAGTACGAAATAGCACCTCCTGATGCAATGCGGTCAGCCACAATATATAATCCTTTAAAATACTCCTGAAAGTGATTATTTGAATCAATGTCGGTTGCCGATGCATGCATGAGTTTGTCCATAAGTTCTGCTGATAAATCACTTAACCTGATTCTAATCCTTGGGCTGAACGGATGCAAAGTGTCGAGAGCATTCACAATTGTTGATTTTGGGCGCGGTGCGAAACTGAAATTTGCAAGATCGGTCGTCGATGTCTGTTTAAATGATTTTGAATAATAGGCCGAATCAACAAAAATATCCTCTAATAATTCGTAAACCCTAACTGTTTGAGTCGAAAGCGTGTCTCCGTAAGCATCTTTATACGCCAGTTGAAGCACCAGCGAATCTGCAACCGGATTTGTCCCAAAAGAATGACCACTTGTCGAAAGTCTGAACTGTGAATAAAATCCGGCAACTGAAGAGCCAAAAATAGGATCGGTAATGCTCCCGGCCAACATTTCGGTGGTGGCATCGGTTCGGATAGAGTCTTCAGGCAAACTATAAGCAACAATGTATGCTGAATCTGTAAATGAGACACTTAACAGATCTCGATTTGGCTGAATCGTAGCACCGATATGTCGGGGTTTTTCGTTACAGGAACTAATTACAAACACTACAATTGTGAAACACAAAACGATCAGGCTTGTGTTTATGTGAAAGGTGCTTTTCAAAGGATTGGACTTTTTTTAATTATTTTTTTCCGATAATCTTATTATAGAAATCGTTGTAGGCATCGATATAAGAATCTTTCCCCTGATATTCGAGGATCGGCTTTTTGAATGTTGTTAAATGCTCCATAATCTCCGGATTTACTTTTTCACTGCCAATAATAATTCCATCTGAATAGTCAATGGCCGATTTGGTGATGTTAACGTAGTTTGGAGTCTTATAGTATTTCAAATCTTTTGCGGTGATACCTGGCAATTTGAGCTTTTTCTCATAATCTTCCCTGAAAGTATCTTTAAAATCATCGTCATAAAGCGAATAAATCACTTTTGAATCTGCGAATATCGGGCTATCCTTGAAAGCTCTTTTAACATACAATGGCACTAAATTCGACATCCAGCCATGACAATGTACAATATCAGGACCCCAGCCCAACTTCTTTACCGTTTCGATTACACCTCTTGAAAAGAAAATAGATCTTTCATCATTATCATCATAAAACCTTCCGGCTTTGTCTTTGATGGTAAACTTTCTCTGAAAAAAATCTTCGTTATCGATAAAGTAAATCTGCATGCGTGCCTGCTGAATTGAGGCCACTTTAATTATCAATGGATGATCTGTATCATTGATAATCAAATTCATACCCGATAAACGAATTACTTCGTGAAGCTGATTCCGACGTTCGTTAATGCTGCCAAAACGTGGCATAAATGTCCTGATTTCTTTTCCTCTTTCCTGAATTCCTTGTGGTAGATAACGCCCGATTTTACTCATGTGCGTTTCTTTTAAATAAGGCATAATGGTTTGCTCAACAAAAAGAACTCGTGCTTTTTCCATTTTAGTCGTGTTAGGAACTGAATGTTAAAATATTTTGCAAAGGTAATACAATTTAGGGGAATATCAACCGCAGCGCAAGCCGGGCTTCGCGTGAAGCTTCCAACACTCAAAGTAAATTGAAATTAATTAGATTTAAAATTCAAATATCAAATCTGAATTTCATATTACCCTCTGACAAACAATGCCTTAACAATTTCCATGGCCATAGCCGGATTTTCTTTCAACCGACGGGTTGAGTAGGCAAACCATTGTTCACCATAAGGAATATAGATGCGAATGCGATGTCCATTATCTATAATCGACTTTCTTAACTGCGGAGTAACACCATAAAGCATCTGAAATTCATAGCTGCTTTTGGGGATTTTGTATTTTTCGATGAGCCGATAGGCGCCTTCAACCAACACTTTGTCGTGTGTTGCAATCGCTGCATAAATACCGTTCTGAAACATATATTCCAGATCTTCAAGGTAATGTGTATTTATTTCTTCATATTTTTTGTAAGCTATCGATTCATGCTCAACATAAATTCCCTTGCAAAGTCGATAGTTTACCGGAACTATCTCGTTATGAATATTTAACAGATTGCTGATGTCGCTTTTAGTCCGTTTTAAATATGCCTGAAAGACTAAACCAACATTTTTTGGAAATTCAGCTTTTAGTTTTCTGAATATTTCAATTTCAAAATCAACACATTGCGAATCTTCCATATCGACTCGAACAAAACTGTCAAAACGTGCTGCTTTCGCAACAATTTCACGAATGTTCTGATAAGCCACATCTTTATCGAGTAATAAACCAAACATTGTCGGTTTTAGCGAATAATTACCATTTATTTTACTTTTTTCAACGGTTTCGATAATGTCAAGGTAAGTTTTTTTGTTCTCTTCAGCCTGCTTCAGTTCGGTGATAAACTCTCCCAACAAATCGATCGTTACCATGGCACCTTCTTTATTTAGCTTCTGGCTAACATCAATGGCGTCCTGAATGGTTTTCCCCGCTATATACCGTTTTGAAAAAACCCACACAAAGTTCTTTGGCAAATAGGGCAATACGCCCGCAAGCATTTTATTTATCCACATAATCGTAATATTTTTGTTGAGTGATGCTATATTTTTTCTGTTGGCGAAATTAACAAAAAGGTTTCTTGTTATTAAAATAACAAACAAAATAATGCCGATTTTAAAATGATTCAATATAAGGCTTAGCCGAATAATCAGTAAAATTAGGATAACATTGAATCGGGACAACAAATATTTGCTCGAAATAAGATAAATAATTATCTTTGCCGCCCCATTTAACTGCTTAGTTGTGAAACACTCTCGCGAGTATTTATTGCCGATTGATGGTTTAAGCCTTGGAAAACACGCTTTCAGGTTTGAACTTGATCATGCTTTTTATGGCATGTTCGACTACTCGGAAATAGAAAATGGTAAAGTTGACGTACAATTATCTCTCGATAAAAAGGAGACTATGATTGAACTTCATTTTACGATAAAAGGAGTTTTGGAGGTAGCTTGTGATCGTTGTGCAGATGAATTTTTAGAACCGATTGAAGGAGAAAATGTATTAATTTTGAAGTTTGGTGAAACTTTCGAAGAAGAATCAGACGAATGTCTGATAATTCCACTCACACAACATCAGTTCGACATAAGCCACTTATTGTATGAATATACCATTTTGTTGCTTCCTCTTCGCAAAATTCATCCAGATGACGAAAATGGGAAATCAATGTGTAATCAGGAAGTGATTCAAAAACTGAATCGAATGGAACATCACGACACAGTAGATCCCAGATGGGAATCGTTAAAAAACCTAAAGACAGAGAATTAATTACATTGTTATTTAAATTATAGTAAAATGCCACATCCTAAAAGAAAACAGTCGAAAACGAGAAGAGACAAAAGAAGAACTCACGACAAAGCAGTTATGCCAACCTTGGCAACATGTCCGGTAACAGGCGCAATCCATATTTATCATAGAGCCTACAAAGTTGATGGTAACCTTTATTACAAAGGAAAATTGGTAGTAGAAGCTACAAAGGCTTAATAGCCAACAGCTTACTAAATCAATTTATTAACCATTAATACAATACAACATGCGTTTAGGTCTCGATGTTTTTGGCGGTGATTTTGCTCCGCAAGTAACACTTGAAGGACTTGTAATGCTTCTGGCAGAGCTTCCCGAAGGTGATTGCGTTGTGTTATTTGGCGATGAACAACCCATTCTTGATGCAATTGATCACACATTGATTGAAAGCGGAAGGATTGAAATTATTCATGCACCTGAAATTATTGAAATGGGCGATTCGCCTATCAAGGCATTTCAGACAAAACCAAACTCGTCCATTGTAAAAGGTTTCGAATTTCTTAAATCGAAGAAAATTGATGCTTTTGCAAGTGCCGGTAACAGCGGCGCAATGATGGTGGGTGCCATGCACGCAATTAACACAATAGCAGGAGTAATAAGGCCTGCCAGCGTTGTATTAGCTCCAAAAGTTGATGGTGGAAACACATTTATCCTCGATGTTGGAACCAATCCTGATGCAAAATCAGATGTATTATACCAATATGGTTTGCTTGGCGCATGCTATGCAGAATACGTTTTCGGGGTGAAAAACCCGAAAGTTGGATTGCTTAATATTGGTGAAGAAGACAAGAAAGGGAATTTACTAGTTCAATCAGCATTTCTGTTGATGAAAGATTCTCCCGATTTCAATTTCATCGGTAATGTCGAAGGTCGTGATTTGTTTAGCAATAAGGTTGACGTGATTGTTTGCGACGGTTTCACTGGTAATATTGTTCTTAAACAAATACAAGCCATGTATCGGTTGATGGAAAAACGTGGCTTACTCGATGATTATTTCAAGCTTTTCAATTACGAAATTCATGGAGGTAGTCCATTGATAGGCATAAATAATACTGTTGTTCTTGGCCATGGAATCAGTAGCGCACTCGCTATTAAAAATATGATGTTGTTATCGAGAAGTATTGCAGCATCAACTTTCATCGAGAAATTAGCCAACGCAATCGCTTTTTGCAGTCAATAATCCAATTAAGTTTTAAATATTTTGCTAATGAGTAAAATCAGAGCAGCCGTTACAGGTATCCACGGTTGGGTGCCACAAGACATTCTGACCAATTCCGACTTTGAAAAAATGGTTGATACCACCAATGAGTGGATCTTAACCCGAACCGGTATAGAAGAACGACATATCCTTAGAGGTGAAAACATGGGCACTTCAGTTATTGGAACTGAAGCTGTAAAAGGTCTTCTCGAAAAAACAGGTACTAAACCCGAAGAAATTGATTTGTTGATATGTGCAACAGTAACTCCGGATATGCAGTTTCCGGCCACAGCCAACATTATCAGTCATAATTGTGGCATTAAAAACGCCTTCAGTTTTGATTTGAATGCAGCCTGCTCTGGCACGTTATACGCATTGGTAACCGCTTCAAAATTCATTGAATCAGGAACTTATAAAAAAGTGATTGTTGTTGGAGCCGACAAAATGTCGTCCATTGTTGACTATACTGACCGCGCTACAAGTATCATTTTTGGTGATGGCGGCGGTGCGCTGTTACTCGAACCTTCTTCCGATGGTTTTGGAATTATTGATTCAATCCTGCAATCAGATGGTGCCGGAATGCCCTATCTTCACCAGAAAGCCGGAGGATCTTCAAAGCCGGCTTCACTTGAAACAATTGAAGCCCGTGAGCATTACATCTATCAGGAAGGTCAACCGGTTTTTAAATTCGCTGTTACCAATATGGCTGACGTGGCAGTTGCCATTATGGAAAAAAACAATCTGACTTCAGACGACGTTGCATGGCTTGTTCCTCATCAGGCAAACCTGCGTATTATCGATGCTACAGCCCGCAGAATGGGCGTTGGAACAGAAAAAGTGATGATCAATATTCAAAAATATGGCAACACAACCAACGGCACGTTACCACTCTGTTTATGGGATTGGGAAAATCAATTGCGAAAAGGTGATAATATCATTCTTGCTGCATTTGGCGGTGGTTTCACCTGGGGTTCGGTGTATTTGAAATGGGCTTACGATCCGAAATAAACAAATTTATTTGGTGGTTCAATAATTTAATTAAGTTTGCAGCCACAAAAGAGAAAAAATTCCATTAAAGGATTAAAAATGAATAAATCACAAAATATAAGCCAATCGTTTATCGCTTACCAGTCGGTATCGGCATTTAGCTTTTACTTTTTTTATTATTATTTTAAAAGCAACGATGTGTTGGTATAGATAAATATTGGAATCCAAAATTTAAAAATCCCGACACGAAAGCGCCGGGATTTTTTTTTACGCTAAAATCAAAAAAATGACCACAAAAAATAAAATCGTTTCCATTCAGGGTGTAAAAGGTGCCTTTCACGAGATTGCTGCCCGCGAATATTTCGGAGATGAGGAGATTTCCATCAAAGAATGCAAGACTTTTAACGAGGTTGTGACCACCGTTTTATGCGGACATGCTGATTATGGAATCATGGCCATCGAAAATTCAATTGCCGGCAGTATTTTACCCAATTATAAAATTATTCGTGAGTCGAAAGTACGCATCATAGGTGAGATTTTCATCCCGATTCACCAGCATTTGATGGCACTTCAAGGACAACAACTGAAAGACATTTCCGAAGTGTATTCTCATCCGATGGCGATTCAGCAATGTGAAGATTTTTTTAATCAACATACTGATATTAAAGTGATTGAATCGATTGATACCGCCATCAGCGCACGAAATATCAAAGAAAACTCAACCAAAGGTTGTGGTGCCATCGCCAGCAAACTGGCAGCTTCAATATATGGCCTCGAGATCATTGCTGAAAACATCGAAACCAGCAAACGTAATTATACGAGGTTTCTTATTATTGAGGCGTCAACTGGAAATGAAACCGACGAAAACAGCTCGAATATTGATAAATCTTCATTCTGTTTTTCGCTTGCACACGAATCGGGCAGCCTTTACAAGGTTTTATCTGTTTTGGCATTTTACAATCTGAACCTGACCAAAATTCAATCATTACCGATATTGGGAAAAGAATGGGAATATTTTTTTTACATTGATGTTGTTTTCGACAGCTACCTCAGATACAAACAAGCATTGAGTGCCATCAGTCCATTATCAATTGATATTGAAATACTTGGCGAGTACAAATCGTATGAAAAACAAGAAGAATCATGCATCATGCAGGAGGTAATTCATGAAAATTAAACCGGCCGAACGTACTAATTCCATTCAGGAATACTATTTTTCGACGAAACTCAAGGAGATTGCTTCAATGCGGTCGAATGGAATCGATGTGATAAATCTTGGGATCGGAAATCCTGATCAGTCGCCTTCTGAAGAAACAATTATGAAATTGATTGAAACAGTAATCAATCCACAAAATCATGGATATCAGAGTTATACCGGCATCCCAGAACTAAGAGAAGCCTTTGCCGATTGGTATAAAACCTATTTCAATGTAGCGCTGAATCCTAAAAATGAAATTTTACCGCTCATCGGTTCAAAAGAAGGAATCATGCATATTTCGATGGCATTCGTGAACCCGGGCGACGAGGTTTTGATTCCAAATCCGGGATATCCTACTTATCAATCGGTATCGAATCTGGTTGGGGCAAAAATCAGATATTACAATCTTCAAAGTGAAAATAATTGGCTTCCTGATTTACAACATCTTGAAAAAGAGAACCTTGAGAATGTTAAACTTATGTGGGTGAATTACCCAAATATGCCAACCGGTGCCAGAGCAACGAAGAAACTATTTAAAGAGCTCGTTGCTTTCGGAAAGAAACATCACATTTTGATTGTAAATGACAATCCCTACAGTTTCATTTTGAATAATGAGCAATTGAGCATCCTCGAGACAGAAGGAGCAATGGATATTGCACTGGAAATCAATTCTTTGAGTAAATCGCAGAATATGGCCGGTTGGCGCATCGGAATGGTGGCCGGAAATGCTGACTATATCAACAATATTTTGAAAGTGAAGAGCAATATGGATTCAGGAATGTTTTTTCCTTTGCAAATGGCCGCTGTTGAAGCCTTGCGAAATCCGCCGGAATGGTATGCCGAAATTAATAAGAAATATGCTAAAAGGCGGAGTATCGTATTCGAATTACTTGATTCACTGCATTGTAACTACGAAACCGATCAATCGGGCATGTTCGTCTGGTCGAAAATTCCTGATGACTTTGAAAACAGTGAGCAATTTTCAGATTATGTCCTCAAAGAGAGGCATGTGTTTTTAACTCCGGGTATCATTTTTGGCTCTCAGGGTCAAAATTATTTCCGTATTTCATTGTGCACCGACGAGATAAAATTGATGGAATGCAAACAAAGAATTGGCAATCTTTTAGAAAGGAAAATTGCATGAAAATAGTCGTGATTGGCTTAGGCTTGATTGGTGGTTCTATGGCTAAAGACTTGAAATTCAGATTTTTTGCTGACACTATTTTTGGCGTTGACAATAATCCTGTAAATGCCCAATTAGCCTTAGATCTTAAAATCGTTGATGAAATTGTTACGTTGGATGAGGGAATTGAGAAATCAGACTTTATCATTATCGCAACACCCGTTAACGCTACAATCTCCATACTTCCACATATATTGGATAAAATCTCAAATCAGATTGTTACAGATTTGGGTTCAACCAAAGAAAAAATTGTTGACAGCATAAAAAAGCACCCAAAAAGGAAAAATTTCGTAGCATCACATCCCATGGCCGGAACCGAATTTTCCGGTCCAGCTGCCGCTATTTCGGGATTGTTCGATGGTAAAACAGCCATCCTTTGCGATATCGAAAACAACCATGAACATGCCGTTTCTTTGGTTAAATATATGTATAACACACTGAATATGAATATTATTGAGATGTCAGCTTCCAGCCATGATGTGCATGTTGCTTATGTTTCGCATATTTCGCATATCAGTTCATTTGCCTTAGCTTTAACGGTAATGGACATTGAAGAAGACGAAAAAAACATCTTCAATCTGGCAAGCGGTGGATTTGAGTCAACCGTGAGATTGGCCAAGAGTTCGGCAGATATGTGGTCACCAATTTTTGTTCAAAATAACAAGAACATTTTAACCGCGCTAAATAACTATATCGATAAACTTCAGGAGCTAAAAATACTGATTAAGAATCATAATATCAATGAGATACATAATATAATCGTAAAAGCAAACCGAATAGGAGAAATTTTAAATAAGTAAACAATGAAAAATCAACATACAATTCCAATAACCATTGCCGGCGAAATACTCGACTCACCTTTAATCATTGCCGGGCCATGCAGTGCCGAATCAGAAGAGCAGGTAATGACTTGCGCCAGAGAGCTTACCAAATCTGGGAAAGTGAAAGTTTATAGAGCCGGAATCTGGAAACCAAGAACCCGTCCAGGATCTTATGAAGGCATTGGAAATGAAGGTCTTAAATGGCTAAAGCAAGTAAAGCAGGAAACAGGCTTGAAAACTGCAACAGAAGTTGCAACAGAAAAGCATGTGTATGAAGCACTCAAATATGGCGTGGATGTGATGTGGATCGGGGCGAGAACAACTGGTAATCCATTTTCGATGCACGAAATTTCTGAAGCACTCAAAGGCGTTGATGTAACTGTTTTAATCAAAAACCCTGTGAATCCTGATGTTGAATTGTGGTATGGCGCTTACGAACGAATTCATAAAGCTGGTATCCAACATATCGGATTGATACACAGAGGTTTTACGAGCTACGAGAAACTTCGTTATAAAAACCAGCCGCTGTGGCAACTGAGCATTGAAATGAAACGTCGTTTGCCTCATCTTCCTATGATTTGCGATCCGAGTCACATCGCCGGAACACGCGAATATCTGGGAGAAATCGCACAAAAAGCGCTCGATTTAGACTATAACGGATTGATGATTGAAGTTCATCCAACGCCGGATTCAGCTCTGAGCGATGCCAAACAGCAGATTACACCTGCACAATTAGATCAGCTTTTATCAAATCTTATCTATCGGAATCCAGATTCGACAGATGTAAATTTCATGCATGTTTTGGAGGAATTGCGGGCAAAAGTGGATGGATTCGACGATTCGCTTATCGAATTGCTTGGACAACGCATGGCCATCTCACAGGAAATCGGGAAATATAAAAAGAAAAATAATATCACTATTTTGCAACAAAACCGTTGGGAGGAGATTCTCACACTTGCCGAACAAAAAGCAAGTAAATTTGGCTTAAGTAAAGAATTTATCGACATCGTATTTAATGCAATCCATATAGAATCAATCAATAAGCAAAACGCGATTATGAACAATCCATCATGATAGTATTCCTGAAATCATAAATAAATTGTAGTTTTGATTGAATTATGAAAATTGTCGTACAACCTGCTTCCGTGAACGGAATTGTTGCCGCGCCTGCCTCGAAGAGTTATCTGCAACGGGCTCTGATGGCTGCAACGCTTTCAAAAGGACAAACGAATCTTTATGCGTGCAGTTGGTGTAACGATACAAGAGCGGTGTTGGAAATTTCGCAGAATTTTGGAGCCAAAATTGAATTTACCGACGATCATTTAACCATTGATGGAAATTTTAGTCTTCCTGAAAAAGAATTGAATTGCCACGAATCAGGATTGGCACTTCGCATGATTTCGCCTATTGCCGCACTTCTACCTGGTAAAGTTGTGATAAATGGCAGCGGATCGCTGCTAAGCCGGCCGATTGATCTTATTTTGGATGCGCTGATCAATCTTAGTGTTGGCATATCAAGCAACAATAAACGGCTACCACTTACAATTTCCGGAAATATGCAAGGTGGAGATATCGAAATTGACGGCTCAAAAGGCTCGCAGCTGCTAACCGGATTATTAATGGCACTGCCGGTTTGTTCAGAAAATTCATCCATATTGGTTCACAATCTGAAAAGTAAACCATATATCGAAATGACGATTGGACTGCTTCATGATTTTGGCATTGAAATTCAACACCTTGATTATAAACAATTTACGATAGAAGGAAATCAATCTTACAAAGCCATCGATTACACCATTGAGGGCGATTGGAGTGGTGCAGCCTTTTTGTTGGTTGCCGGAGCAATTGCAGGAAAAGTATGTGTAACCGGATTAAACCAAACAAGCAAACAGGCTGACAGAAAGATTGTTGAAGTTTTACAAGCTGTAGGATCGGAAATTGACTTTTTAAATAATTCCATTTCAATTACAAAGAATCAACTCAGAGGGTTTGAATTCGAAGCAGATGACTGCCCCGATTTATTTCCTCCACTCGTAACTTTGGCCAGCCAATGCGATTCGCCCTCCAAAATTCATGGTGTGCAACGATTGTTTACCAAAGAAAGCAACCGCGCTGAAAGTTTAAAAACGGAGTTTAAAAAAATCGGTGTCAACATCGAAATTTCAGGAAACACCATGATAATTTTTCCTTCAAAGTTAAATTTTGGAAAAACAGATGCGCATAACGATCACCGCGTTGCCATGGCATTGGCCGTTGCGGCGTTGACATCCGAAGATGGCGTAGAAATTGATAACTTTGACAGCATCAATAAGTCGTATCCACAGTTTTTAGACGATTTACTACATATTACAAAACCATAAAAACCCATGAATCAGTTTGGAACCCAATTTAGAATATCCATTTTTGGCGAGTCGCACGGCGAAGGCATCGGTATTATTATCGATGGTTGCCCTTCTGGAATTTCATTACAATCGTCTGATTTTGTGGAAGATTTGGCTCGCAGACAACCCGGATCTGCCGGCACAACACCTCGGATTGAGAAAGATGAGGTTTTGATCAAAAGTGGCGTTTTTAACGACAAAACCACAGGAGCTCCGATCGCCCTTTTCTTTGAAAACAACAACACAAAATCTTCCGATTATTCAAAATTCAATGCTACTCCTCGGCCGGGCCATGCTGATTTTGTGGCAAATAAGAAATGGAATGGAAACAATGATCCCCGTGGTGGCGGTCATTTTTCGGGAAGACTCACCTTGGCATTGATTGCAGCAGGCGTTGTTGCCAAAAAAATAATTGAACCTATATCAATCGTTTCCAAACTTATAGAAGCCGGGGGCGAATGCGACATTGAAGCCGCCATTGCTAAAGCCATTGCAAACAATGATTCTATCGGTGGAATAGTGGAATGTCGTGCAAATCAGCTTCCAATTGGCTTAGGAGAACCATTTTTCAATTCAGTTGAATCGGTAATCAGTCAGCTCGCATTTTCAATTCCTGCTGTAAAAGGCATTGAGTTTGGAAGCGGTTTCGAAGCGGCAAAGATGACAGGATCTATTCATAATGACGCTATTATCGATGAAATAGGAACAACGGCAACAAACAATGCCGGTGGCATCAATGGCGGACTTTCAAATGGAAATGAACTCGTTTTTTGTATCGCCATTAAGCCGGCATCGAGTACGCCCGCCACACAAAATACTTTCAATTTCGAATCGAAAAAAGTAGAAATATTTAAAGTTGAAGGCCGTCATGATTTATGTATCGCCTTAAGGGTTCCTCCTGTTTTAGAAGCAGTTACAGCCATTGCCATTGCCGATTTATGGCTTCAGAAAAGTAACTAAAGCTTACTTTATTGTATGAAATTTATACCCATAAAGCTGCTCGATCTCGTCTTTATCCAATTCTTCAATCTGAACAAAAAACCGAAGATCCTGTAATGGCCGATCGAGTGAATCGGTAGTTTGGGCAGTAATACGGTCAACCACATCCATTCCTTGAATCACCTGACCAAAAACGGTATAATCGTTATCGAGATGGGGCGCACCTCCAAATTGACTGTATGCATCCATTTTCTCCTGACTGATATCAGCCTGCAAATTTACACCCAACTCTTTTTCTATCAATGGTTTAAGATTATAAATCTCCTGACGATAAGCTACATAACCTTTTTGTTTTTTGATCTGTTGCAACTGCATTTCCAAGGAATCAAACCCAGGTTTCTTGCTCAATTCCGGGATATTTTTCCGAAGCAACTGCATATTGGTTTTGAGTTCGTCAGCAGAAATCTTTCTTCCCTGAACGATATAAAACTGAATTCCACTCGAACGTTTTTCGGGATTGTCGTCGCGTGCTGCTCCCAAAGCTCCACGCTGGTGAAAGAGATGTTCGTTAAATTCGGCCGGCAAAGTATAGCCCACATCCCCATCGCCTAAGGCTTGTCCGGCCTTGGCGTATTTAGAATCGGGATCGCCGCCTTGAATCATGAAACCCTGTATCGTTCTGTGAAACAGCAAACTATCAAAATTTCCGGCATTTACAAGTTTCAAAAAATTGGCTTTGTGAATAGGTGTCTCATCAAAAAGCACTAAGCGGATGACACCAAAACGAGTTCTTATTTTAACAATTGAATCTTTCTTTACTGGTTCTTTACAGGAAACAAACAGTGCAAGGAGAAGTAAAATGACCAATGATTTTTTCATTTTCCCGAAATATTAAAACATTCTTTCAAATTGATGTATTATTATGATATACAGTTACTTGAGTTCTTCAACCGCTTTCAATAAAACAGGATCATTTTTTTGATAAATTGGGTAAAAACCTTCATCATCATACAGGTTGCGTGCCACGTAGGATTTAAAAAGATTGCAAACTGATTCACGGCTCTTTTCAACATCACTGTTTTTTGCTTTAATTCCTTTTTTATCAGCATAAGCAACAAAATCATTAAAAATAGAATTACTCATTTTGAAACCTGCATCAAAACTTTTTGGTGTTGCATAAATCGAAAAGTCAGGGCGATGCAGATCGGTAAAATCGAAAGCAAACTGAAATATTAAACCGCTGTTAGCCAACTTATTAAAGAAAAACAAATTGGAATCAACAACCATTGGAACATATTCATCAGGCATAATTCCGCCACCGCCATAAACCACTCTTCCACCAGGAGTTGTAAATTTAAGTGAATCGGTAAAATGAATACTGTCTTTGTTCATCATTTCGCCATCTGTATAGCGATCAAGCTGTTCGTTGTGATATTTCATGAAATCGCCATCATAAGGTTTTTGAATACAACGACCAGTTGGTGTGTAGTATCTTGAAACAGTGAGTCGTAATGCCGAACCATCGGGCATAGGAATTTGTTCCTGAACCAAACCCTTACCAAATGAGCGTCTTCCAACTATTGTGGCGCGATCATTATCCTGAAGTGCACCTGCCACAATTTCACTCGCACTTGCCGAACCTTCATCAATCAAAACGGCAACTTCTTCATTTTCAAATAGGCCATCGCTTGTTGCAAAAGCAAATGACTTATCACGACTATTCCCTTTTGTATAAACAATCAGTTTCCCTTCTCCCAGAAACTCATCGGCTATGTCGGTAGCAGCTTTCAAATAACCACCTGTATTACCCCGCAAGTCGAGAATCATCTTTTGCATTCCTTCCTTTTTGAGCCTTTTGGCAGCTTCAACAAACTCTTTATGTGTGGTTGCCGAAAATTTATTTAATCGGATATACCCAATATTATCATTAATCATGTATGCAGCATCGAGACTGTAAGTAGGAATCACATCACGGATAATTGTAAAATCAGTAAGTCCTTTCACGCCTCGACGTAATATTCTCACCATCACTTTGGTTCCTTTTGGCCCTTTGAGTTTGCGCATGGCATCGCGGTTGGTTACTTTAATACCCGCAACTAGTGTATCGTTTATATATACAATGCGGTCGCCAGCCATGATACCAAGTTTTTCGGATGGACCGCCTTTTACCGGGCTGATAACGGTTATCGTATCCTTTTCAATCCGAAACGATACGCCAATTCCTTCAAAACTCCCCATCAATGGATCATTTATTTCATTAAACTCCTCGGCAGAAACATATTGACTGTGTGGATCAAGTTTTTCCAACATGCCATTGATGGCATTTTTCTCGAGCTCATTTTGATTGACAGTATCAACATAATCGCGTTCGATAAAGTGCATGATGAGATCGATTTTACCGGAAGATCTTCCTTTTGATGAAAAATCATCGTTTTGTTGAGATTTCGAAAGTTGCTTCCCAACAAACATCCCGATAACCAACATCACGGCAAGTGCAAGTGGAAAATATATAGTTGATCTTTTCATAAAGGCTCGATTCGATAAGTTTAAGTGAAATCAACAACAAAAATACGGTTATTTCGTTTGTATCCTAAATTGTTGATTTTGAAGACCCCTGAAAAGGATGGTTTTTAAGTGATTTTAACGAATTAAACTGAAAGGTTTTGTAAGTAAAATTAATGTTCGGATTAATTCCAGGAAACATCTTTGCAAAATAGTAATTTTGATGTGGAGAATAGAAATAAAAACTTGTTTCAGTTTTTCTATATTATTGATAAACTGTAATATATACGATATTATTTATACAATAAATGACAGAACTCATCCTTACCAAGATTTCTCAGGTATTTCATCCTAAGATACTGACAACGCTCAAAAACTACAATCGTAAATTATTTTTCTCGGATTTAATTGCCGGTATAATCGTTGGTGTTGTTGCGCTTCCATTAGCCATTGCTTTTGCAATTGCCTCAGGAGTTTCGCCCGAAAAAGGACTCATTACTGCTGTTATCGGCGGTTTTCTGATTTCGGCTCTTGGTGGAAGCAAGGTGCAAATTGGCGGTCCGACTGGCGCTTTCATTGTGATTGTATATGGCATTGTTCAGCAATTTGGTGTTGAAGGGCTTATCATTGCTACAATAATGGCTGGCTTAATGCTTATCGCCATGGGATTGCTTCGTTTGGGAACGATCATCAAATTTATGCCCTACCCTATTGTGGTTGGATTTACGAGCGGAATTGCTGTCATTATTTTTTCTTCGCAGATGAAGGATTTTCTGGGAATGAAGGTTGAAGCAAGTGTTCCGGCAGAGTTTGTTGAAAAATGGATGTTCTATTTTAAACATTTTGATGTTGTAAATTGGTATGCACTTGGCATTGGCGTGTTTACAGTACTTGTTTCCGTTTGGTGGCCAAAAATCAACAAAAAAATACCAGGAACACTTATTGCATTAATATTAACAACATTAGCTGTTACGTTTTTCCATTTTCCGGTTGAAACGATTGGGAGTAGATTTGGAATAATAAACGCAAGTATTCCTTCACCTTCTATTCCGTTTGTCAATTTTCAAACGATAAAATTATTGATTGCGCCAGCATTCACGATTGCCATGCTTGGAGCAATTGAATCATTATTAGCAGCAATGGTTGCTGATGGTGCCACAGGTGGTCGTCATCGCTCAAATACTGAACTTATCGGACAAGGAATTGCCAATATCGTAACACCTATTTTTGGCGGCATTCCGGCTACAGGAGCCATTGCACGTACCATGACCAATATCCGTAACGGAGGTAAAACACCTGTTGCTGGCGTAATTCACGCAGTGGTTTTATTGTTAATATTGCTGTTTTTTGGGAAATTAGCGCGCCTGATTCCCATGGCAACCCTGGCTGGTATTTTGGTTATCGTTGCCTATAATATGAGCGAATGGCGCTCATTTAAAGGTCTGTTTAAGAATAGTAAAAGTGATATTTCAGTACTTTTAACCACGTTTTTTCTTACTGTGCTAATCGATTTAACCATCGCCATCCAATTTGGGCTATTACTTGCAGTATTGTTGTTCTTAAAGCGTGTGATTGAGACTTCGGATGTTTCTGTAATCAATATGGAAGTTGAAAATGAAAATGCTGAAATAACAGAATCTGGTGAACACCTGACCATTCCTAAATATGTTGAAGTATTTGAGGTAAATGGTCCTTTCTTTTTTGGTATCGCCAATAAATTTGAAGAGGCCGAAAAACAGACAACCCGGAAACCTAAAGTCAGAATTATTCGACTGCGACGTGTTCCATTTATCGATTCAACCGGATTGGCTAACCTTATGAATTTTGTTCAACGGTCACTTAATCAAAATGTTACCATCATCTTTTCGGGACCGGTAAAGCAAGTTTACGATGCTATGGAGAAAAATGGTTTATTTGAACTTGTTGGCAAAGAAAATATCTGCGAAGACATACATTGCGCGATCAAAAAAGCTGAACAGATTCTTGAAAATCGGAAGAAAAAATAGGGGATAATTTGAATATTCGACGATTTGGTAATTCGGCAATTTGAAAATTATCAATGGATGGAATAATTTTTCCTTTATTATTTTCTTAGAACTTCCGACTTTTGAAACTATTCTAATCATCCAATCCCTTTCCCATGAGAATTTGCAGCATACATTTCTCAATCCTCGATTCACGGGTTTTGGATTGTTTGGGTTCAGAAAAATAGAGATTGTAGGCTCTTTGCCGTCCAGGTGTCAAGGCAATAAATGCGGCTTTCAAGGCAGGGTTTTCATCTAATTTATTTTGAAATTCTTCCGGAAACAGGAGTTTCGTATTCCTATTCAGATTCACTTTCAAACCTGACTTTTCCACTTCAATGGCTTCATGGATATAGGCTTTCAAGACGGTTTCCATCTCAATTATTTCCCGAACATTGGTGAATCGGATCTGGCGCGCCGCTTGTACATTCTCCGTTTGTTGGATTAAGATACCATTTGCATCATGAAGCAAGGCACCTTTGAAAAACAGAAGTGCACAATATTCTTTAAATCCCTGTATTAAAACAATGTTATTTTCCTGAAATACCCGCGCGGATGTCCCGGTCGGACTCGAATAACAAGGTTTGCCCCATTTCAATTCTTCGGTCAGCCCACAGGCAAGAATGATCATTCTCAATTTCTCAGTTTCTTCCTGCCACTTTTTGGTTTTACTTATAAATTCATCAACCTTCGGATTCATTCTATTAATTTATTATGTGTGTCATCATCATTTATTTGCCAATGTTGGAAGCTACGCACATAGGCTGTTTGTGGGCGATTTCCTTTCAATATACAAATTGTTGAATCAGGCTACAAACCTTTGCAATCACCGAACCTATATTGGTAAAAACTGCATTTGGCTGAATCTTACCATCTTACATATATTCCCATGTTAATTTCAAATCTTGCATAGATATGTTTAGACGGCTTAATCTCTTTTTCAATTCTGTTTTCTGAAGTCCAAGCCTGAATAGTGCGGATATAATTTATATTTCTATTGGAATAGTAATAGTTTGTATTTAATAAAAACCCAAAAGAAGTTTCTTTTATCTTAAATGCTTTTAATCTTATATCAATTTTTGGTTGAAGATAGGGTTGATAATCTGTTTTTGTTTCGTAATGATATTGTATTCTTTCATTAGATAATTTTTTTTTGTGATAAAAAGTTACTTCTTCCTTCATAAATGAAGATATACCCATATCGCATGATATTTGAAGTTTAAAATTATCATTATCAAATGGTTTTAGTGTCGGAGAAAGATAAAAGCCTAAATCATAAGTTGTAAATTGTTGCACATTATCATCCATTAAGTAATAATCAGGTAAGGTTTGAATTTGATATTCCTCAAAATATGTAATCCAGTTTTTGTTAAGAAATGAGCCAACACCAACTCCAAACCAAGGTGTAGCAAAATAATGTACTGAAATATCATAATTATCGGGGATAATATCATCCATCATTATCAATTTAATATCTGCAGACATTTTTGAAAATAAGTCGAATTTATATCCAAGTTTCAATATGATAAAATCTGCATATTCTGGATCAAAATCAATATAATTCATAAAATCCATATTTTCATTTGGCTGGAATTTCTCTAATTGGAGCTCTGAAATTCCAACAGAAAATGAGAACTCCTGATTTTTTACCATCTGACCTTGGGCAAATAAATTAAAACCAATCAAGAAAATAATAATAGTATTGAGTTTCATAGCTGCGATTCTATTATTTTAAATCTTTCGGTCGTACCTGAGAGTACATTTCCATTGTCTAAAGTTACTTTAACTTCGAACTGTGCATTTGTGTTATTTACGGTTGTTTTTAGCACAAGTATTAAATCATTTTGGCCGTATGATTGTATGCCATTCAACCACAATATCCCTTGGTTTAGATTGTGATACAAATCAAAGTCATTTCTTGAAGTACATAAAATATGTTCCGATATATCATCACCAGCTTTGATGGAGTCATTGATATCTAACAGTGTTTTTACTTTAATATCGACAACTTTATTTAATGGAATGAAGCTCTGGGCAGGATCTTTAGCTTCTACAGTCTGAAATGAGAATGTTTGTTGTAAATTTGGTAAAAAAGAAGTTGCATAAAACCTTGATGTATCAGCCAAGGTGAGTTTCAAGGCAACCGCATCAGAATATATTGTGTCCGTTTTATTGTAATAATACAAATACTTGTTACTATTATCAACACCAACAATACGAATGTTATTATAGTTTATTCCAATCGGGTCTTGAGAATACGGTGTACAACTAAAAAAGAGGTTATACATAAAACCTAAAGTGAGTAATATTATCACTTTTTGAATTAGTGTTGTTTCTTTAACTTTCTTTTTGTTAATCAAGGTATCAGTCGAAGCTCTTTTCATAAATTACTTTTTATATCAGGATAAATTTTATTGTTCTGCTGTGTCCCCCCGCTACCGAGCGAACAGTTTCACTGCAGGTAATCCTTTCGCGCGGTTTAATAAATCCTAAAAGAAAAATATCACTTTGCAGGCTTCTTCATCATTATGCAATTTACAATTACGACTCATGTTTCAAAATTAATTAAAATCAATTAACCGAAACTAATATACCACGCGACAGACGTTGCGCGGTAACGGGGTCATCGGGGATTGCGGAGCATTTGTACTTTTTTCAGTCTACAAAAGTTTCCTTGATAACTTCCTTACATACCTTGATTTCTGATTTTGTAAGCTTGCCTAAAACTTTCAGAATTCTGACTTTGTCAACTGTTCGGATTTGGTCGATAACAATCATACCTTTCTTCCCATCATGTTCAACTGCTACTCTGGTTGGATACCGTTTCAGATTTGTAGTCATAGGAGCAAGAACAATAGTATTCAGATATTTATTCATCTCGTCAGGTGAAACGATGACGCACGGTCTTGTCTTCTTTATTTCACTGCCTAAAGTAGGGTCTAAGTCAACCAAAACGATCGAATATTGCATTATTTCCATTCTTCGAAAGTTTCATTGTCAAACACATCGTTTACCAACAATTGATCATCGTTTTCCGAATGCATTTTTTGGAATGCTATTTCCCAATTCTTTCTTGGGTTTTCGATTGGTTTGAGAATAATTCTTCCTTTCTCCAGAATAATTTCAACCTTTTCGTTGATATTATATTTCTCAAGAATTGACTTACTTAATCTAAGTCCTCTGGAATTTCCAATTTTAATAATAGATGTTTCCATATTGCCGTCTTAATTGTGACTACAAAGTTATTACATATTTCTCAAATATACAAATTCTGGAATTTTTATAGGGTATTCTGACTAAGGTCAAATCTTGTAATTTATAATCAATTAGTTGCGAAACTAAAGACTGTTGGTTTGAGTTCAAATTTACTGATTCGTTTTTGAAATATTTTTGCTATTTCTGGTTTTCATTTTTGGCGTTAAGTTATGGTCAATTTCCATAGTATATTTCAGGATTTGAATTTCGTTCAACCGGGACTTCATGCTGGGTTCCCGAAGTTCAGGACAGGCAGTGCCGACCACATGAAGTCCTAATTATTGGCTGCCGTTTATTATTTTTTTAATTATCATTCCGATTATAATCAGTATATTAAAAATAGCTGCATAAATCCAGATATCTCTCATAAAATCAGTCTGACAAGGCGGACAATTATTAACATCAATACACGGTTCGCATCGAATACCAATTTTATCAATGAAATATTTAAGAATCAAAACAAAATTCCCAGCAATCCAAATAATTTCTATAATCCAATCTTTAATAAATCCTTTCATATCAGCTTACTTAGATCATTTTTGAGTTTATCATCTTTTTTGTAAATCCTATTGGCTGCTGTTTATTATTCATTTTCAGCAGAATCCTTTGGTATTAAAAATAATAAAATAACAGCAACGATCTGTAAAACTGTCTGTAATATAGATATTATTCCGCCATACAAGTTTTGAGCTAAAGTATTAGCAATTGTAGTCATTAAGTATAATCCCAAAATTGTCAACGCTAATATTAGAAATTTAACCCATCGTTTGCCAATCCTAACGACAAATCCTAATCCGACAATAAATGAAATATTAAAAATTCCATTTAATATATTTTTTGAATCATTTGCTAAATGATAAATAAAGAAAAAGCTAATAATCCCTAAAATCGCTGAAGTGAATATCAAATTGGATGATATTATATAATTTCTGTGTTTTTGTCTTTTCATAATTTAATTCTTGTTCATTTTTGAAATCATTTTATAAATCTTAGGCCATCAAATCCTTTTATAAGAAGAAAATCTAATCATTCAATCATAGCTGTCGTAGCGTTTTTTAAATGGCAGCCAACGTTTTGGCGCTTGGTGAAGAAGCGGATTTCGAAGCACTAAACTGTCTGCCAGCACTAATCTTGATAAGAAGTACAAAGCTTCATTTAGCACTAAACCGCTTTTTTGCCAAATGCCTGTTAGCAGTAGTTTTTTATCATTTAGCGCCTATTCAATTATTTCTGATTTAATTTCATGTCCGCATATTAAGCAAAATCCAGATAGATATATCTTTCCATTCAGTGCAAATTCAGTTGGCTTTTCCATTCCTAAATCTGCTTTTTTACAAGAGTCACACCAAGTATTCTGCAAGAGCCATTCTCTGTCTTGAGCTTGTCTTTCACTAAATTCTCTGTTCACTATTACGTCTTTCATGGTCATCAAATTCGGTCTATACTTTCTGTGTCGCTTTGCTTTTTTAAAATTCTGACTAACGTTTATTTTTATCATTCATAATCAATCAGTTACAAAACCAAGGTCGATTGGTTTGAGTTCAAATTTAGTGATTTGCTTTGAAATATTTTTGCTATTTTGGGTTTCCGTTTTTGGTGTTAAGATATATTCAATCTCCATAATATATTTCAGGATTTGAATTTCGTTCAACCGGGACTTCATGCTGGGTCGTGCCGACCACATGAAGTCCTAATTATTGGCAACCGAAATTTATTTTACTTCTTTCTTAGTTTCTTTGAATTTACCATTTTCGTCAACTTTCATTGCAATTTTAGTAATAATTGTTGAATCTATTTTGTATTTCATATTGTCAATATAGTGAACATATAAACTTGTATCAATCATTGTAATCTGTCCTTTGTTGTCAATAAAAGCAAACGAGTTTGGTATATAAGATCCATCAGCACCCCCACAAGGATTAATTATTAGAAACAGAGAATCAAGAATTTTTCCATTATTGTCAAATGAATAAATATAAGGATATAAATCATCACCTACACGTCCAAACAATATCAAGTCTGAAATCTCATTGGTATTTAAATACCCATAAATTTTTTCCATATTTCTCGGAATAAAATCTAGATAATCCTTATAATCTTCAAGTTTCAATAAACTATCAAATCCACAATGTAATTCAATTGGTAAATTATACTTTGGGAGTTTATTCTTAAATTCACTAAATCGCTTTTGTTTTTCAATCGAAATTGAGTCAACATTATTCTCAGATTGTTGCACTATTTCATTTTTGCCAAGCCTGTTTGAATTACAACTTATTAATATCAAAAATCCAAAAATTAATAGTGTCCGTTTCATTGTACGTCTCGTATTATGGTTGCCAACAAATGGCTAATTGCCCTCGTAGTGGATATTTAGTAATTACATTGATACACCGAAAGCAAACAATCCTGTTAGTAAAACAACCAAAATCAGCTATTCTGCTCCGTTTCTCCATAAAATATGCGGCTTTATTCATGATTATTGTTCGGTTTTTACTGTTTGCCTTGTAATTACAGCCCACCAAATGTAAACGTTTATTTCACAAATCCAAATTTGAATTTTGCTGTTTCACAAAGTAGCACAAAGAACTCACAAAGTTTCACAAAGCTCAACCCATCGCCGAATTTTCAAATTGTCACATTTTCAAATTGCCAAATTTTCAAATTAACTCATTCCCATATCCATTCAACCGCACCACATTATTCAAGGGTTTTCTGATTTTCTTTCGTTGCAAATAATCATCCGGTGCATAGCCTAATGTAATAAGCAAACCAAC
>CANNKD010000031.1 GCA_947505205.1 Bacteroidota bacterium
CCATAGGATACCCGGAATATTAGGAACGGATACATGGACTGACTGAGTCACAATTGAAAAATAATCATCACACCAGTCATAAATCATCCAATTATTTGCACTGGCAATTCCAACCTGATAAGTTGCCCCTACCATTTGATCAACCGGTATATGCCAGTCCCATGAATTAGTTCCTTCTGGTATGTTAGAGCCAATTAATGTAAAATTCAACATGTCAGTGGTTGTATAAATATTTACCGGCCATGGAACATTGTCCGTCCAAGTAATTGAATAAGTTTCTCCTCTGACCAGTATCGATCCAGGTGTAGCAACATTAAGAGTCTGAGGAGCAATCGTAAAATCAGCATCACTAATATCTGTTGAAGCATCACCACTATCCGTAATTTTTATTCTGTAATTGGAACCCGATGGTATGCTGCCATGAATTGTCCAATTGTATGGACTGCTGACTCCTGTGGCAATTGTTCCATAAAGATGGGAACCACTGGCATCATATAAATCTAGCTTTGCAGTCCCGGAGCCTTCTGTCCAGGTAATGTCATGGGTAGTCTCTGACACCCAGCTTTCACCTCCGACTGGAGAAGTCAGATTAATGGGGTTGGTATCAGTGATGGTGAAAGTACCATCAGCCCAATCCTGTGAGCCACCATTCATTGCAGTAATCACAACGAAGTATCCACTCGCGGCAGGAGCTGTGATAGTCCATGGATATGGGCTCGTTGCATTTGCCACAATAGTGCCAATAAAATTATTTCCGTTAAATAAATCAATAATCGCCAATTCACCACCCGTCCAAACAATGTCCTGAGTGCTTCCGTGTGCCCAAACTTCGCCACCATTCGGATGAACAATACCAACTGCTCCAAATGTATACACATTGAATGTAATCATCATGACTGTGCACAATGTAAAGGCTCGAATTTGTAGAATCGTTTTCATGGTATATCTATTTAGGTTTACCAAAATTCAATAATATTTTTATCAAAAAAATTATCGCAAAATTTGTACCAAAATTACCCTAATGTACTGAATCATTGATCACATAAGGGAATTCTGTGATTTGAATTACAGAATAATTAATGTTATTTTTCTCAAAATGGAACAGAGTATTCTTATATTGGGAAGTAAACGTGATCAAAAAAAAATCCCCCTTGGGGGACTTTGTTTTTCAGAATAGGAGAACCGGTTCATATACAGTGCTGGCGGCTGGATTTCTGATTCTTCTGGCGGATTTTGCTGTTTCCTCTTTCGATATCCTTGTTTCTTCCGCGCCCTCTTTCACGCTTGCATAAACGGTGTGGGCACGTTGAAAGTTGTCGGCCTGTTGCAGCCTGGCAATCTCCAACTGCAGGAATTTGCGTCCGTTGTGCAAATCAAAAGATGAAAAAAAATTTGGTTACCTGAGCCTATATTAAGTGACTAAAATCTTCTCAAAAAATGGTTTACAGAATACTCTGTGGTGGATTTTAGAATTTTCAAACGAATTAGATGCGGATGATTTATATCCCTGTTGGTGCTGCTTTCCATTACGGTTTCGCCGATTGGATTAAACAGTAAAGCGCAACCAAACCACTTGTGTCTATATATTTTGGAAGTATAGATCAGGTTCTCATGATGGAAATATTTTTTCAAGCACCTGGATTCGGTAATCAAAAATTTCATTCAGTTTATTTTTAATGACCAAGGTATTGGCAATTCTCCCCAGTAAACCAAATGGAGGTTGGTAACTCACAATATCTTTCATTAATACACCATTTCCTTGCGAAATAATTATGTGCTGATGATGCCACATTTTATAAGGCCCAACTCTTTGCTCATCAACAAAATAGGATTTATCTCTAATATGTGTGATTTCTGTAACCCAGTTGGTGGGAATGCCAATCAAAGGACGAACAGTATAACTGATAATCATTCCCTCGTAAATTTTATCCGGAAGATTTGGAGTACGAATGTCGAAACCCATATTTTCCGGAGTTATCTTTTTTAAATTCTGTGGTGAACAGATAAAATCCCATAGTTCCTCGATGGAAGCCTTGATGAATTGTTCTCTTCGAAATTGGTAAAAGGCCATATTTTTATAGTTTAGTATTCATTTCCTGAAGAATGCGTAATGCTTCGTCTACATGTTTTTCAGCTTGAATTTGGGAATTAAACATATATTTTATTTTCCCTTCTTTGTTAATAACATATGTTACTCTGCCAGGAATCAACCCAAAGAAATTGCCAGGAACACCAAATAATTTACGTACCGTATTACCAGGATCGCTTAGCAAAGTGTAATTCAGCCGGTGCTTTTCAGCGAACGCGAGATGGCTTTCAACTGATTGTGCACTAATTCCAATAATCATTGCATCGACATCGGCAAAAACTTCAAACTGGTCGCGAAACGAACAGGCTTCCTTAGTACATCCGGGACTGTCGTCTTTGGGATAAAAATATATCACAAGATTTTTCTTACCCAGCACCGAATCAATTGAGAACAATTGACCATGCTGGTCTTCTAATTCAAACTTTGGGACTTTACTACCAATATCAATTTTTTCCATTTTTTCAAAATTTGTGTCAAAATTTAAGTAAGCAATAAACAAAACTAAATAAATAGCCAGATAGAACAGGTAAAAGTTTCTCAACTTTTTGTATTTCAGATTTTCGGGATAAATATTCCCAAAAAGACCTTTAAGTTCTTTCCAAAAGACCAGTTTGATGTTAATTACCCAACTATCGGTCTGATAAACCATTTTACGGAATCTGCTCCTGTAATAGCCAAGTGGCAGACCCCATACTACGAAAAGTATAAACCAAATATTTTTAATGATAAAGTCCATTGTTATTTAATTTTTAGGAAACCAGGGAAAAAAAGAACTTGTTTTTTGAATGTATTCATGGTATTGCGGTTTTGACTTGTTCAAGGTCTTTTCGAGCAAGGCTACGCCGGATACTTTGATAATAAGTAAAGTCATTACTACAGAACCAATAATTTGCCAATAACTTCCTGCTGCAATACTAAAAATTGCATAGGCCCACCACACTGCCGAATCGCCAAAATAATTAGGATGTCGCGTGTATTTCCAAAAGCCGGAATTCAATACTTTTCCTTTATTTTTGGCATCACGCTTAAAGCGTGACAACTGAAAATCGCCTCCAGTTTCAAAAGTAAACCCAATCAACCAAATTAAAATCCCAAGGTAATCAAGTAGATTTAGGTTTCCCGAAATGCTACTCATGCTAATCCCTAATAAGGGCAACGAAACAATCATTATCAAGAGGCCTTGTAATAAAAACGTTTGAAAGTAGCTGAACCACCAATAACGTTCTGCACCATAATTACTTCTGAATTCCTGATACCTAAAATCCTCTCCTTTGCCAATATTTCTGGAGGCAAGATAAATGGAAAGTCTTAAACCCCAAATAGTAACCAATATCAATATCATGATTTTTCTGGTATTTAATTCGCCTGACATAAACACATAAAATGCATTAACTACCACAAAACCAAACCCCCAAAAAAGGTCAACGATACTTACATTCTTTATCATAATGCTCCAAATCCATAAAAGGGTTACCAGTACCCAAATGAGCAAGGAAGCTTGCAAAAATAGCGTCATCATAGTTGTGAGTTATTTTTGGTTAAACATCAATGAAATAGCACCGCTACCGGCGTGCACACCAATTACAGGAGAAATATCGACTACCGAAATCGGTTGAAGTCCGGTTATTACACCCATTTTCTCTGTTGCCTTTTCGGCACCTTCCAGATTATGTGCATGCAGGATAATATAGTTCCAAACGGTCTTTCCAATGCTTATCTTCTTTATGTGTTTGTATATTTTGTTCAAACTGGCTTCTTGACTGAAAGTTGTTCCAAATAGGAGCGATTTTCCATTTTCATCCATCGAAATAACAGGATTTAATCGCAATACACTGGCAATTAAACCTTTCGGTTTCGAAACTCGACCTCCCTTTATCATGTATTTTAAATATTTCCTCAACATCCTTTAAACGTTTTAAAAGCAAAACATATATGTTTTTAAACAATTGTGTAACAATATTTAGCAATATATGTTCATTTTATATAGTTTTATGTACGCTGACATTCAACAAATCGCTATACATCATCGTATTGGATATTTCGTAATCAAATCTATTAATCGAACGCTCACTATCCGGAATTCAAAACATACAAAATCATCAAATTCGCTTCGTTTTTCAATGCAAAATTCAAATTTTATCATGATCATTGTTTGGCTAATCCTATTTGCATTGTTGTTATCTTAAACAAATGTAAATTAGCCAATAACAATCCCTTTTCTATTAAATTCAAATCTTTGATGGAAGGGTAAAATAAAAAGTTGACCCTTTCATAACTTCACTTTCTACCCAAATTTTTCCACCATGTTTTTCAATGAATTCTTTGCATAATATCAAGCCTAATCCGGTTCCTTTTTCGTTTCTTGTACCGGGCGTGGAGTAGCTTTCATCAATACGAAACAACTTTTCCATACTGGATTTACTAATTCCAATACCATTGTCGCTTACAGTAACCATAAAACCTTCATGGTCTTCTTTTGCAGAAATAATGATTTCGCCATCTGGTCGTGTGAATTTAATGGCATTCGAAATCAGATTTCTCAGCACAGTGTTTATCATGTCCTTATCAGCATAAACAGGAGCGTTCGATGGTAAATCCAGTATGATATTAATGAGCTTTTGTTCGGCACTATAAGCTAATAAATCAGACGCATCATTAATCATCTCCACCATTTCGATAAATTCGGGATTAAATTCCATTCTGCCTGTTTGTGAGCGCGACCATTCCATCAGATTTGACAATAAATCCATTGCTCTTTCTGAAGACTGAAGAATAATACCCGCATACTTTCCAATGCTATTGAAATCATTTTCATTGATTTGCTCCACAAGTCTTTCGCTAAAACCAACGATAGAGTTAAAAGGACTTTTTAGATCGTGGGCAATGATCGAGAAGAATTTATCCTTCTGTGCGTTTAGTCTTTGAAGTTCTTCATTTGTTTTCTTTATCTCTGCGTCAGCTTGTTTGCGAAGAGTTATATCTTCTACAATCCCTACACCACCATGAAAATACCTGTTTCCAACATTAACCTGCGTAAAAATGGCTCTTATCGGTGTAACTTTACTCGACGTAACGGAATGATAATCATCTTCATACACTCCTGTTTCACCTTGTAATGCCAGTTGCACTGCAGAAACAAGTTTTTCATCGGAAAGATTGAGCATATTAAGCCCGATCAAAACTTTTTGCGATGAGCCAATAATCCTAACGAAATTGTTGTTGCATGCCAGTATCACACCTTTTTCATCGAATAATAAAAGTCCAAGGGGTGAATTCTCAAAAATGAGCCGGTATTTCTCTTCGCTTTCATATAATGCCATTTCAGCCTTTTTCCTTTCGGTGATATCCCTCCAAATAGTATAAAGTATTTGTTTCCCTTTAAACTTCATGGGCGTCAGCATTACCTCAACAGGAACATCACTTCCGTCTGATTTTGTATGTATCCATTCGAAGCGATTATATCCTTCTGCAATCGCTTTGTCGATCATCATCGTCGCCTTTTCGGAAGAGAGTAAACCATCAGGTTGTTTCTCAGGAGAAATTTCCCATGGTTTCTTAAGTAAAAATTCGGTTTTATTTGAATAGTTTAGCAATGAAACTGTTGATTGATTGCAGTTTGTAAATCCGGTTTCATCGAGAAATAATATTGGATCGGTTGATTCATCAAACAGACGTCTGAACATTTCTTCGCTCTCATATAACTCATCTTCAGTACGTTTGCGTTCAATCGCAATGGCCATCTGACTACCTACCGATTCAAGAAATTGAACATCCTGCTGTGAAAACACATTTTCTTCTTCATAATGTTGAACTACCAAAACTCCAATTGTTTTTTCAGGTGTTTTTAACGGCACACCAAGCCATGATGGTGAATTTACGCCAATCAATTCAACTTCATCCTGTGCCTCAAGTGCATCAAATAATTCCTGCGAAAGCAATAAAGGCTCTCCGCTTCTATAAACATATGCAGAACAACTCTTAGGAATAGCAGCAGGCTCAGGTGAAGGATCGAATTTATCAACCAAATAGGGGAATTCGAATAATTCGGTTTTTTGATTATAAAGCGCAACAAAAATATTACCGGCATAAATTACTTTGCTTAGTGATTGATGCATCAGATTCAGTAACTCATTCAAATTGGATGTTGTTGTAAAGCCATGTGTAATTTCAAATAATGCCTCACGCTCTAACTCCACTCTCTTGCGCTTAGTAATATCGCGGCAGAAACAGATAAATTCTTCGCCATTCGTATTTTTTTGGAATGTAACTGAAATCTCAACGTCAAATATATTACCGTTTTTATGCCTGTGGCGTGTTTCGAAGACATAAGATCCATCTGTGATAGTTTTCTGAATGGTGAATGCCATTTCATCATGTGTTTGAGATGCATCGAGGTCGTGAATATACATTGTCAAAAGTTCATCTTTGGTATATCCCGACATCCGGCAATAGCTTTCATTAGCACTTGTAATTTTCTTATCGGCCACGCTTATTGTCCAGAAACCATCCATGGTTGTATTCAGGATTGAACGATGCCGCTCTTCACTTTTACGAATAATATCCATAGTCTTTAATCTATCCAAAAACATACCAACCTGAAGAGCTTGTAACTCAACAAATTGAGAATTTTGAATTATTTCACCTTTACCAAACAGTAAGGTAAAATCGCCCAAAACTTTGTCATCCTTTTGAACTTTTACCACATAGGTTTTGCCAATATTAAATGTTTTTTCCACCAAAGTAATTGCGTTCTTGGAGATTATATTACCAGAAAGCTCATGTAAATTTTCGAAAAGGGTGATGGTTTGTAGTTTTGTCTTTTCAGCACGTATGGGGTCGTGATTCCAGTGCTTATTAATTAAATCCAGGCCAAGCAGAGCGAGTCCTTTTTTAATTTGCTCTTTCACTCCTTCGAAAGCTACTGTTGTGAAATCAAGACCATTATCGTCAAAAATATTAACAACCGAATATTTAGCTCCGGATATTTCATGCATAAATTGTGCTATCTCCTGATAGTCGGGCTTTTCAGTATCATTTTGTATAAATTTCCTTGATGCCTCGATAAGCCTATCCAGAATTCTTTTTTTATCAACGCTTTTTTCTAATGTCTCTTTAAGAATATCATAATTCTTTAGAACATCATGCAACTCCACAATGAGTTCTTCTTTGGATTTATCCTGAAAATTCATTCTACTATTTATTATATAAAATATAGATTTACAATACGTTAAACACTTTTTTAGGCATGGTAAAATAAAATACATTTCAACACAACAATTTCAAAATTCTTGAAAAATAGACTTCTCTCAATTTTGCGCAATAAAGATAACAATTTGCAATTATATAATCATGACAGACAGAAATAATATGACCATCAAGATGTGAGTGTATAAAATAGAACCGGAAACAATCAACTAAAATTTGCCAGGTTTTTCATGAGATCATCTTGGATATCCAATTTAGTTTTAACGATAATTAATATCAACTAATTGATTATCTTTTAATTAATCCATTGGATGTATCATTTTTCTCGTTTTTTGATAACATCACCTTCCAGTTTCCCAAAACGTATTACTTTTGATGCTAAATTCTAAAAGGCAATTTTTAAAATTAAAATACTGATAATGAAAAGATTAACATTTTATATTGCGATACTATTTTTCGGTTTAGGAGTCATTCAAACTTTATCCCTTCAGGCTCAAAGCCCAAATCGGAAATTTATATCGGCCAAACAAGTCGAAAACCGACTTGAAATCAATGTAACGGATGGGCAAATTGTATTTACGCCTTATTCAGGTAATGCCATGGGCGTTGAATTTATTAAAAAAGGGACAGCCAATCCACCGTCGTATGCGATTGCAAAAGAACCATCCGCTGAACCATCCAGATTACGGGAAAATGTAGTATCACTGAGCTTTACCCACAAATATCTCACAGTTAAAATAATAAAAAGTCCGTTTTATATTTCTTATCTTTTCAACGACAAACAGATTTTAGTTGAGGAAAACGGCTTTTTCGACAGCACAAGCATGCAAGGCTTTCGCATGAATCTGGAAGAAGGTGAAATGTTGATGGGTGGTGGCGAACGTGTTTTGGGAATGGATCGTCGTGGCAATCGTCTAAAACTCTATAATCAAGCAAGTTACGGTTATGAAACCAAAGCCGATTTGATGTATTATTCATTGCCGGTTGTTATTTCATCAAAAAAATACATCCTTGCCTTCGACAATGGTGCCGAAGGTTGGCTCGATTTGGGTGCTACCAAAAAGAATATACTTGAGTTTGAAGCCGTTGGAGGTCGCATGGCCTATTTACTCGTTGCTTCTGAAAACTGGAGCGATTTGGTAAGCAAATTTACCGAAGTTACTGGTCGTCAGCCCATGCTGCCACGTTGGACACTCGGAAATATTTCATCGCGTATGGGTTATCATTCTCAGCATCAGGTTGAATCAGTGGTTGATAAATATATGCAGGACGATATTCCGCTCGACGCCATCGTACTTGATTTATATTGGTTTGGCAAAGATTTAAAAGGGACTTTGGGCGAATTGGAATGGTACAGAGATTCGTTTCCTGAACCTGAGAAAATGATGGCCAACCTCAAGTCAAAAGGCGTAAACACAATTTTGATAACCGAGCCGTTCGTACTCGAAAACGTCGGAAAATACAAGGAATGTAAAGAAAAAAAACTTTTTGGAACTGATTCGACAGGAAATCCCTATTTGTATGATTTCTATTTCGGACATACTGCCTTGTTAGATATCTTCAAGGCACAAACAAGAGATTGGTTCTGGGGTATTTACAAAAAACACACGCTAAGCGGCGTTGATGGCTGGTGGGGCGATTTGGGCGAACCCGAGGTGCATCCCGGAAATTTGCAACACATAAACGGAAAAGCAAAAGAAGTTCATAATCTTTATGGACATGAATGGGCCCGAACGATCTTCGATGGCTATACAAAAGATTTCCCCAACCGTCGTCCGGTAATTTTGATGCGTTCGGGCTTTGTTGGTTCACAACGTTTTGGCATGTTACCCTGGTCGGGAGATGTAAATCGTAGCTGGGGCGGATTGCAATCGCAAGTCGAAATTGCGTTGCAGATGGGCATGCAGGGACTGGCTTATATGTCGTCTGATTTAGGTGGTTTTGCCGGAAATTACAAAGATGCTGAACTTTATACACGCTGGTTGCAATATGGTGTTTTTCAACCTGTTTACCGCACACATGCGCAGGAAGATGTGCCGGCCGAACCCATTTTCTGGGACGAAAACACAAAAAATATCGTGCGCCACTTCATCAAACTTCGTTACGAATTACTCCCGTACAACTACACATTGATGCACGAAAATTCGACCGAAGGCAGCTTATTGATGCGTCCGGTTTTCTTTGTGGATGACAAGCCTGAATTACTCAAAAACACAACTGAATATCTATGGGGCGAATCATTTTTAGTAAGTCCGGTTGTTTCAAAAGGTGCTACTGAACAAAAAGTATATCTACCGAAAGGCTCGAACTGGGTCAATTTCTGGACGAATAAAAGCTATGCCGGCGGACAAGAAATTGTTGTTCCGTTGAACATGAATGAAATTCCTGTTTTTGTGAAATCAGGTTCGTTGATACCTTTGGCAAATGCCGCACAAAGTACGAAAGCGATTGACGCTTCCAAATTAAATATCACCTACTTTTTCGATCCGAAAATTGCTGAAAGCAAAGGATATTTATATGAAGACGACGGTGAAACAAAGAACGCTTTCGAAAAGAAAATGTATGTTATGTCGGAGTTTGTGGCGACAAACACGGAAAACACAACAACTATTTTAATCAGTTCAAAAGGATTTGATTATATCGGTAAACCAGCAAATAAAATTGTAAGTCTAGTTGTTCCAAACCTCGAAACGAAACCATCCAAGATTATGGTTGATGGCACAAAAGTAAAAATCGGAAGCGCACAAAAGACAACTTATCCAGGAAAGCCTTATGCTTATTGGGATAAAGCAGAAAACAAACTGAATATTGTTAGTGAGGTTTTATCAGGTTCAGGAAAAAATATCACGATAATTAGGAAATAGTGACGGTTTAATATTTTACATTTTGGCTTAACTATGTAATTCGTTTTGCCATTTGCATTTTTCCCGTTTTGCAGCCGGACAGGCATTTTTCAATTTTCACTCAATAAAGGCCACATTTTAACCACTGAATTCCGTTTGAGGTAGCCTCGGATAATCTGACGCACCTCACGGTTATCGGTATATCTTTTGATAAATTCGTCTGCAACTACTGGATTATCATATAATTGATCCTTGGGCATATATCCAAAGCCATAATAAACGCCATTTTCAATTTTCACAACACATAATTCAGCTTCGTCACGTCCAGTATCAAATACATAAAAATTCTCATGATCAAAGTGATATCGTTCGATTGCCAGAAGAACACGTCCGTTATAATCCACTGGATTTTCAGCTGAAATACAAGCTCCATTACATTGTTTGATGTGGTAATGAAAACACGCGCCCTGCCCGGGATATAGATTATTTAATCGCTGACAAAGCATAAACTGTTCAGTCAACATGGTCAGATGTTCGCGTGCTTCAACCTGCGAACTATAAGAATAGAGTGGCAACAACTCATCGATAATTTTCGAAAACTTTAGCCGTATATATCCCTGATCGTCAATATAGTTATACAATCCGTAAGAGAATAAACTCCGTTGTTGTGCCCGATTAAAAACGGGTTTGTGTTTTTTTATTTCCTCCGATTCCAGAAGCAAAGCAATCAATTCGCTCCCTGTTAAAGTAAAATGGATGTCGGAAATCGCATTTTTCATATCAACCGCTTTTTTCGTCGTGTTGTTATTCAAATGCTGCATCACACGGGCTTTGATATTGATTGACTTTCCAACATAAATCAACTTTTGTCTTTCGTCGAAAAAATAATAAACACCGGCCAATTCGGGCAGATTATCAATAACCGAACGATTGATATTACTACTTAATCCTTTGAGCGACAATGCTTCCGGCTCATTATCGATTGACAAAATAAGTTCGAAGAGTTTGGTTGTTGCCATAGCATCGCCGGCTGCACGGTGACGACTCGAATTAGGAATATTGAGGGCTGCGCATAATTTACCTAAACTATATGAAGGCAATCCGGGAATTAATTTACGGCTTAACTTTATGGTATCTAATGTTTTACGTTGGTAATCGTAACCCAGACTTTTAAATTCTGATTTAAGAAAACTATAATCGAAATTTACATTGTGTCCAACCACAATGGCATTATCCGTTAGTTCGATGATTTGCCGTGCAAGTTCATAAAATTTAGGCGCATCACTCACCAATTGATCGCTGATTCCGGTGAGCTGCGTGATGAAATATGGGATTTTTCGTTCGGGATTGACCAAACTCGAAAACTCTTCAATAATCTGTTTGCCATCGTGCAGAATGATGGCTATCTCGGTTATCTTTTCAGCACCGGCACGCAATCCGGTGGTTTCAATATCGATGATGGCAAAACGTTTGGTATTTTCAAATGAATCGGTTGGCATATTTTGTTTTGGATATCATGATTTCCCTTTTCGTGACATAAATTCTGGATCTAATATTCTTGGTGAACAACTTATTCCTGATAATCAAAGTAACAAAAATAATTACAGTTTTCGTTTCACTTGATGTTGTCGGACATCAAAAAAATCCAAAAGAATTATTTTTTGCTCTGAAATTTTATAAAACAAGATGATCTGTTTCACAATAATAAACCCTCTGATTCCTTTCTCAAGGTTTTCGATTATGCCAAGCTCAGGAAATTCTGATAGAATATCAAGAAAGTTAAATACTTTTTTAGTGAATGATTTGGTTACATTTTCTCCCCATTCAAGCAGTAGGTATTCCAGTATTTCATCAAAACTTTTGTCAGCTTTTTTTGGCCACTGTATTTTTAAAGCCATTTTCCATGTTTTTTCTTCATGTCCTCATGGTCAACTAAGTTGTAAGGCTGCTCACATTCCTCAAGTGTCAGCAATAAACTTTCCTGGTCTTCTTTGGTTAAGCTACCCCAAAATTTACCATCTATTGAATTGGTCCTTCTCATCATAAGTTCATAAAAACTCATCAATATTGACTCATTATCAATATGATCTATCAAATCATGAAAGTTCTTTTTAAGTTCTGGCGTGTTCATAAGATTATAATCTGTTTACAAAAATAGGCATAAAACGATGTGTTGAATATGAAATAATATATGCTTTTCCATTATTTTTTCTCTATAAATTCAGTCTCGTTTGTATCGCCTGTACTTCTTTCTTCAGGCTTTTCACCGTTTCAAGCAAGGTCTCTTTTTCGCGGTTTGCTTCGGGCATCTCCGAACTGATATAATGCACAAACTTCCAAACCTCATGTATCTCAGTCACAGGCAAATCGAAAGGTTCGTACAAGGTATTGAGCGAGTGTAAGGTGAGTTTGCCTTCGTTCTCAATTTTATTGTCGGCAATTTTAAACACGATGCCATCTTCGCGCGTGAGAACAATATAAGGCTGATGACTGCGGATTGTACTCCAATCGAGGACGTATTCACCCGTAACATACGAGCCATCGGGAATGGGCAACATCGAGTCGCCACTGATCTGAAAGCTGCGGTATTTCTTGCTTTCCGAAAGAAACGGAAGCCTGAAAGCGGGCAAAACCCGAATATATTCGGGATCGGAGAACCCGGTTGTGTAGCCAGCCTTGGCTTTCTCGCCAACCAATTCAATATTTTCGGTGTTGCTACTATCGACAGTGGTGGCCAGCACCCGCAGATTGCCTCCTTTGATATACACATCGTTTCCATTTTCGAGCTGACGGAGCTGACTTTCACCAAATGAACCCAGATTTACTTTCACCAGCGTGTCGATGGCAATATTGAAATAGCTTGAAAAAGCCAGCAATACCTCAATGCTCGGTTGCGCCACTTCGTTCTCATAACCACTCAAGGTTGGCCGTTTCATTTGCAGCGAAAATGCTACATCGTCTTGGGTGCGGCCACGACGTTTTCGTAATAATTTGATGTTTGATCCAAAATACATACACTTCCTCCTTAAAATCAGTTTGTTAAAATTACTTTTTTAAAAAATAAAACTTTTTACTTGATTTCTATTTCTTAAAATGATTATATTGCTGTCGAATAAATGATTAAATATTAATCAAAAGTAATATAAATAATTGAAATGTCAAGTATCTGAGCAAAAAAAAGTACTTAAAGTGCCTTGAGTGCCTAAAATACTTAAAGTTAAAGAAATAACATTAAACAATAAAAAATGAAACCCGGCACTTCGAGAACCTCAGTGCCCGAACCTGAAACACTTTAAACACTCCAAACTCTATGAACTCTAGGTACTTTAGGCACTCTAAGTACTTTAGCTCACTTCTATAATGGAAAAAACCATCGTACATCTGGATTTAGACACTTTTTTTGTGTCGGTTGAGCGGCTGATAAATCCGTCGCTTGAGCGCTTACCGGTGATTATCGGTGGCACTTCCGACCGCGGCGTGGTAGCAAGCTGTAGTTACGAAGCGCGTCGTTTCGGAGTGCATTCGGCCATGCCCATGCGGATGGCGAAGCAGTTGTGTAGCCAGGCGGTGTATATCCGTGGCGACATGGAACTTTATAGCCGCTATTCGCGTTTGGTAACCGAGGTGATTGCCAACAGCGCACCACTCTACGAAAAAGCTTCGGTGGATGAGCATTATCTCGATATCACCGGCATGGATCGTTTTTTCGGTTCCTATAAATGGACTCACGAACTGCGTCAGCGTATCATCAAAAACACCGGCTTACCTATTTCGTTCGGCTTATCGGCCAACAAAACCGTTTCGAAGATTGCCACCGGACAGGCTAAACCCAATGGCGAACTACAAATAGCTCCAACGCAGATAAACGCTTTTCTCGACCCGCTACCCATCAATAAAATACCCATGGTGGGCGAAGTTGGAACACGTTTGCTGCGTTCGATGGGTGTGTTCAATATCGGTACATTACGACAGGTTCCGCCAGTGATGATTGAACAGGTACTTGGTAAAAACGGTATTGTAATCTGGCGAAAAGCAAACGGCATCGATCCTACACCGGTGAAACCTTATTCGGAACAGAAATCGATCAGCAGCGAACACACCTACGAACAAGATACCACCGACATCGTGATGCTGAAACAACGTCTGACAGCCATCGTAGAAAAAATAGCTTTTGAGATGCGCACCAAAGAACAGCTCACGGGTTGTATTACCGTAAAAATTCGTTATGCCAATTTTGATACACACAGTCTGCAAAAGCAAATTTCATACACCTCTTTCGATCATGTTTTGCTTGGTATAGCACACGAACTATTCGAACGACTTTATAACCGTCGTATGCTCATTCGCTTGATTGGCGTGCGTTTCAGCAATCTCGTGGGCGGATCTCAGCAACTCAATATGTTTGAAGACACACCCGAAATGACTAGTCTATACCAAACCATGGACCGTATCCGCAAACGCTTTGGCAAGGAAGCCATTCGACGAGCAGCGGGTTTGGAAGTGCCTTGAGTACTTAAAGTGCCTTGAGTGCCTAAAGTACTTAAAGTATTTAGAGTACTTAAAGTTAAAAAAAGAATATGAAACAGTGAAAAATGAAACCCATCAACCTGTCGCCCTGAGCGTAGTCCCCGCCTGCACGGCAGGGAAGGGCATAAACTTATCAACGCTTAAAACCAGTACTTCAAACTCTATGAAATCTACGAACTCTAAGTACTCAAGACACTCTAAATACTCAAGGCACTTTAAGTACTCAAGGCACTTTTTATGTACCTAAACACCCACAGCTACTACAGCCTCCGATACGGCACACTTCCGGTGGAAACACTCGTGGAGCAGGCCAAAAGCATGGGCATCAGGGCGCTGGCACTCACTGACATCAACAACAGTATGGGCATAATCGACTTTGTTCGGGAGTGCAGTAAACAGGCCATCAAGCCTATCGCCGGAGTCGAATTCCGCAATAGCGACCAGCTCATGTATATCGGGATTGCCCGCAACAACAAGGGGTTTAGTGAACTGAACGAGATGCTGACACTTCATAATATGGAAGGAACAGCATATCCGGTTGATGCACCAGTTTTTAATCATGCTTTTATTATTTATCCGGTTGGAACAAAACTTGTAGCCAGATTGCGTAAAAATGAATATCTGGGCGTTCGGCTGTCGCAGGTGCCACGGTTGCTCCATTCCGAACTGCGCAAACACCAGGATAAACTGATTTTGATGCAGCCGGTTACCTTCAGCGACGAAACCACTTATTACGTTCACAAAAACCTGCGGGCCATTGATCACAACGAATTGCTTTCGAAACTGACGCCGGAAAATTTCGCTGCCCATGATGAAATTATGATATCACCAGATCGCCTCAGAGCGGCTTTTGCACTTTATCCAGGATTACTTAAAACAACGGAAAATATTGAAAATGAATGTGGTATCGATTTTGATTTCACCACCATCAAAAACCGGAAAACCTTTACCGGAAGCGAATTTGACGACCGTGTGTTACTCTCGAAATTAGCTTTTGAAGGACTGGCATATCGCTACGGAAAAACCAATAAAGAAGCTACTAAACGGGTACAGGACGAGCTCGATATCATCGACAAACTGGGTTTTTCGGCCTATTTCCTCATTACCTGGGACGTGATCCGCTATTCGATGTCGCGCGGATTTTACCATGTGGGTCGCGGAAGCGGTGCCAACAGCGTGGTGGCTTACTGCCTGCGCATCACCGATGTTGACCCTATTGAACTCAACCTTTATTTCGAACGATTCCTCAATCCAAAACGAACCAGCCCACCCGATTTCGACATCGATTATTCGTGGAAAGACCGCGACGACGTAACTGATTATATCTTCAAACGTTACGGCCGTAAGCATACGGCATTGTTAGGGACAATTTCCACTTTTCGCGGAAAATCCATTTATCGTGAGCTTGGCAAGGTTCATGGTTTGCCAAAAGCGGAGATTGATGAGCTTTCGGCTGACCCGAACCGATATTACAAGCTGAATAATATCACCCGTCACATCCATGAACTGGCGGGTAAAATTGTCGATTTCCCGAACCAGCGCAGCATCCATGCCGGAGGAATCCTCATCGCCGAAGAGCCGATTACCAATTATTGCGCACTCGATATGCCTCCAAAAGGATTCCTCACAACGCAATGGGATATGTATGTGGCCGAAGAATTGGGTTTCGAAAAACTGGATATCCTCAGTCAGCGTGGCATCGGACACATCAAAGAAGCTGCTGATTTGATAAAATCGAATCGCGGACTTACCATTGACGTGCATCAGGTGGAATTATTTAAGAATGATCCGAAAGTAAAAGACCAACTGAAACGTGCCGAAACGAATGGCTGCTTTTATATCGAGAGCCCTGCCATGCGCGGTTTGTTACGTAAGTTATGCTGCGACAACTACATAAGCCTCGTTGCTGCCAGTTCCATCATCCGGCCCGGTGTTGCCAAATCGGGCATGATGCGCGAATATATTCAGCGGTTTCACAATCCAAAAGGCTTCAGTTATATTCATCCGGTGATGGAACAGCAACTGAAAGAAACCTTTGGTGTGATGGTTTATCAGGAAGATGTGCTCAAGGTTTGCCATCATTTTGCCGGACTCGATTTGGCCGATGCCGATGTATTGCGCCGTATTATGAGTGGAAAAAAACGCAAAAAAAATGAGTTTGAAGAGATTGTAACCAAGTTTTTCGACAATTGTCGCGAACGTGGCTATCCCGAAGAAGTGGTGAAAGAAGTATGGCGGCAGATTGAGTCGTTTGCCGGCTATTCCTTTTCGAAAGCACACTCGGCCTCGTATGCCGTGGAAAGTTTTCAAAGTTTGTATTTGAAAGCACACTATCCACTTGAGTTTCAAGTAGCTGTAATCAATAATTTTGGAGGATTTTACCACACCTGGGTGTATTTTAATGAAGCACGACGACAAGGCGGAACGATTCATTTACCCTGCATAAACCGTAGCCAACACACCACTTCAATTGTTGGAACAGTCATTTTTATCGGGTTCATTCATTTGACCGGACTTGAATCGGAATTTGCAAAGCGAATGATTGAAGAACGCGATAGGTTCGGTTTATTTGCCGACTTGCACGATTTCATCGATCGAATAAAACCCGGTATGGAACAACTGATTTTGCTCATTCGCGTTGGAGCCTTTGCTTTCACCGATCAGCCCAAACCAGGTTTGCTTTGGGAAGCACATCTGTATCGAAAGAAAAGCCGTAATATCGATTTACCTTCCGTTCTTTTTAAAGAAGCATCGCAGTCGTACACTTTACCAACTTTGGAATACCGGCCCATTGAAGATGCCTATGATGAAATAGAATTAATCGGTTTTCCGGTTACGATGACGCAATTCGATTTACTGATTACCAATTTCCGTGGCGAAGCATTAGCCAGTGAAATGCTCATGAAAGTCGGGCAAAAAGTGCGTATGCTCGGACAGTTGGTTACCGTTAAATACGTAAAAACAGTAAAAGGCGAACTGATGCATTTTGGCACTTTCATCGACCATACCGGCGAGTTTTTCGATACGGTACATTTTCCGCAATCGTTACAACAATACCGTTTTCAGGGTGCTGGTGTGTATTTGTTATTGGGGAAAATGGTCGAGGAATTCGGCTACCCAATACTCGAAGTGGAAAAAATGGCAAAGATGCCGATGAAACCTGATCCAAGACAGGGGTAAATAAGTGAAAAATACCTGCCCGGCTGCAAGACGGGAAAAGTGAAAAATATAAAATTAAAAATGTAATTTGGTTCAACAGTCCCTTCAGGTTATTTGTACATTTGTCAGACTATTATCAGTAAGGCAAAAATTGTTGGTTATAATCGTTACTAAATTTTCACTGTATGAAGTCTTTCGCAATTAATCTGTTGATTATCACATCTTTTGGAATAATGATATTTTCCTGTTGCCCAAAAGAAAAATACAAACTCGTTTGGGCTGATGAGTTTGATTATACCGGTTTGCCCGACAGTACGAAATGGAGTTACGACACAGAAGGAAATGCCTGGGGTTGGGGCAATAACGAAGCCCAGCATTACACCAAGGGCGAATTGAAAAATGCGTTTGTTTCGGATGGAACACTTAAAATAGTTGCAATAAAAGATTCGATGGGTGGCAAAGCTTACACTTCTGCCCGACTTATTTCACTCAAAAAAGGTGATTGGCTTTATGGAAAATTCGAGATGAGAGCCAAACTACCCGTTGGCAAAGGCACCTGGCCCGCTTTCTGGATGTTATCAACTGACTGGGAATATGGCGGTTGGCCGGAATCAGGAGAAATCGACATCATGGAACAGGTTGGTTACGATCCGGATACCATCGTCGGTTCGGCACACACAAAATCGTATAATCATTCGATTGGAACACACAAAAACGGTAAAATTTATTGTCCAACTGCAAACAGCGAATTTCATACTTACGGCCTGGAATGGGAAGCCGAAGAATACCGCGTTTATCTGGATGGAAAAAAATATTTTACATTCAAAAACGAACACAATACAAGTGCTGAATGGCCTTTCGATAAACGATTCCATATTTTATTGAACCTTGCCATTGGCGGCAACTGGGGCGGAAAATATGGTATCGACGAAAATATCTGCCCAGCTACCTATGAGATTGATTATGTGCGGGTTTGGCAGAAATAATTTCTATTTTCATTGTCGATGGATAAAACCTTGGGCAATGTTTAAATAAGTTCAAGCTATATGAAAAAAATCCTCTTTCTTAGCATTCTTGGTTTGTTCCTATACCTGAGTCTTGCGCTCATTTCATCTTGTAGCAAATGTAAGGAAGGCGGCATGTCATTTTCCCTTACATCTATAAATGCACAAATCAAAAAAATTACCGGATTCACCGTTCCTGATCAAAATTATCCAAAATATTTTACTGTAGAAACCTATGTTGAACAGGCAAACGGCATCAGGTATGATAGTATTGGCATTGAACTTTCACATGAGTTTGATGAGGTTGCAATGACTATACCTTTTACATTCTTTAGTCAGGCTTACGCATGCGATCCTGCATTTAACTTCGAATATATCGAATCCATCTCGGTGATTTCAAGTGAAGATTACAATGCTGATTTTCCAAAAGGAACTGATTTAATGGATATTATAACAATTCGGAATGGATATCAGGTTGAGGGTTATTACAATCCTGAACTGTCACCTGAGGTTTATTTCCTCACCTTTAATGGTCCACCTTCTGCAAACAAAACCCACACTTTTACGATAAACTATGCATTAACGAATAGTCGTACGCTCCAAATAAACATGGAAGGAATTACTATAAACAGGTAAAATGAGCTGGATTGTTCATCATTTAGCTACCGGCCATGTCAGATATAATGCGTGAAAATCCACTTCAAACGCGTCATCCGTTTACTATTATTATTGTATCGGTTAATTTACCACAAAACGGAGCTGAGTTATTCGTAAATTTTCACCGGATACAATTACAATCAATGGGTGGCAATCCTATTAGGCATAATGCATTGAATTCTGCTATTTCAGGATGTGAAACTTTCCTGAGTGAAGGCCTGTAGCAGTCTCCAAATGGTAAAAATATATTCCTGAAGAAAGCCCGGCAGCATCAAAGGGTATTTTGTATGAATCATTTTGTTGCCATGAGTTCACGAGCGTTGATATTCGTTTCCCAAAGGTGTCGTATATGATCAGGCTAACCATTCCTGGCGATGTAATTTTATAGCTGATAGAGGTTGAATGAACAAACGGATTTGGATAAACAATCACAGGGCTGTTATCCCAATCTTTTTCGAAGATTGACGTCTGTTGCTGAAAAGGATTGTAATTAATTGTGACATTATGAAAACTTGAATTCATCACATTACCCCTATCAAAACCTACTGCCAACTGACCATAAGATAGTCTATTGCCGGCATTGTTTATATTGCCGGTAATCAATAATTCGTCGTTTGCCCATCCTTTCAACACTAAATTTGGAGCAATTCCTTCTACTGAGAATTTCATTTTCGTTGTTGTAGCCGGATTTATAGGCGCTGAACCAATCATCGTAGGTTCAAAAGCATTGGAGGCATACCCGATATATAATGAATCGTCCTCGATGAACATCGTTGTGTATGTTTTATAGTCGAAGAATCTGCTTATTCCGAAACTGGCATTATGGTCAAGTCCGGATTCACCTTCTACTTCTATAGAGAAGTTTCCGACAGAAGGTATAGGTGGAATCACATAAAGAGCTGATTCATTGACGTCGTTGTAATTGAAATTCAAGCTGCTGCTGTTCATGGTAATGGATTGTGGTGTTTGCTCCAGATCGCCAAATTTCATCCAGGGTGCTTGTTGAAAATTAAAATCATCCGTATAGGTTTCAGTTGAATAGGGATTGTAATCGATATCGATTTCATCCAGAGTAAACGAATTATTTGTTTCACCAGCCAGGGTATATAAAACCATACGGCCATATAAAAGGCCTTCATATACATTCGTAATCTGACTATCATAAAATAGCTGATCGTTCATGTACGCTTTAACAAGAAGATTGTTTCCTGATTTTATAGCATCGAGTTGCATGCTGTTCGTATTACCGGGTATTGGATAGCCTATCGACCAGACAAAATTAGGTTCGGGATAATACTCAACCTGTTCAGCATAAATCACATAAATTGAATCATATTCCATGTGAAGGCCAAGATATGAATTGAACCCTTGCCGGCCGATACCACCGCCAACTTCGCCACCACCTTTCACTCTCAATGAAAAGTCATTCATGGTGGCACCAATGGGTGGAAAGACATGGATAGTAGGATCCACTACTGAAGTAACTGTCAACATTCCATCCAGCGTTGAAATGTCGGCACCGATTGCTAAAAATGACCAGCCTGTTTCATCATTTGAATCGAAACTTTCCTGATAGAAATGGCTTGTTTGGGAATGACCTGTTAGTGACAATAACATCAATAATCCTAAAATTTTCCTTAAGTTTTTCATATTCTGATGCTTTGGTTTGAAAATAAGTGGAGTCTGACAGATGTAAATGCGCTATCTGTTCTATGATAACATCCGGAGATGGGCTAAAAATCATCATTAGAAATAAATTCTTTATGGAAAGAATCCATTATTGGGTACAAGATACAAAACAATGGGTAGCATGTCAAGAGACAGTATAATAATATCAGTCACTGACGAATTATTGTGTTAATAACTGATGTACAATTTTACTTGAACGATATTGTGCTCAACGAGTTAAATCGTAACTGAGATATTTTTATTCAACTACTTCCTCATTTTCTTCCTTCTCATCATCAAACAATCCCTGATCGAGCAACGAAGGTTCGATAGACGATGGAAGCAATTGAATATCACGTAGTTTTCTATTGATAGCTTTGGTTCTTGTCGTAACAAGCAAATCAATCTCGTTACCAGCTTCGGTAATTTTTTTATGAGCTTTATCTAAAATACCTCCAAACTTTCCAAACTCCGTTTTCACTTCGCCTAGAATCTGCCAAACCTCGCTGCTACGTTGCTGAATGGCAAGCGTTTTGAATCCCATCTGTAAACTGTTTAAAATAGCCGCCAGCGTAGTTGGCCCGGTGATAATGATTTTAAATTCACGTTGTAATTGTTCCACCAAGTCGGTATTGCGAACAACTTCGGCATACAAGCCTTCGATAGGCAAAAACATGATGCCAAAATCCGTTGTGAAAGGCGGATCGAGGTATTTATCACGAATATCTTTGGCAAACTTACGTATGGAAGTAGCAAGTATTTTAGTCGCCTCCTCCACCTTTGCCGGACTGGCTTCATCGTAGGCAATCTGCAACAAATGATAGGCCTCCTGAGGAAACTTCGCATCAATCGGAAGATAGACCTGCCCATCTTTCTGGTCTTTTCCAGGCAACTTGATGGCAAATTCCACAAAGTCACCACTCGATCTTTTGGTCTTCACATTGGCCTCATATTGTTCGGGTGCCATGATCTGTTCCAGGATATTACCCAGCAAAATCTCACCCATCACACCACGGGTTTTCACATTCGAAAGCACTCGTTTCAATCCGCCAACATCGGAAGCGAGGGTTTGCATCTCGCCCAAACCTTTTTGTACACTTTCGAGTTGTTTGCTCACAAGTTCAAACGATTGACCCAAACGAACTTCGAGTGTCTTTTGTAGTTTCTCGTCTACCGTTTCGCGCATCTTCTCAAGCTTCAGCTCTGTGATGGTAACCAATTCGGCCTGTTTTGTGTTTAGTTCATCAAACTTCGATTTTTGTAAATCGTTGAATTCCTTCACGTTGTTTGTGAACGACTCACGAAACTCTTTCAATGAATTATCGAGCGAAATGCGGCTTTCGGTCGTATTTACACGAAACTGTTCGGCCAATTGATTCAGTTTTTCATCCAGTTTTACTGTAACTGCCTCCAATTGCTTGATGGTGAGTGCATTCTGCTCTTTTTGCTGATTACTGTTTTCGTCAAGACGTTCCTTCATCCTTTCGCTGATAAAAACAAAATTCCGTGTCAGTTCGTCGCGGTTTTCTTTATTGCTTTTTTCATTTTTCTCGATAAGAGCCGTCAGCTTCTCTTCAAGTGTTTTATTTAAAACGGTGATATTTCGCTCGCTTTGTTCGCGCATACTGTTTAGCTGATCGGTTTGGTTGCGCGAAATTTCGCGAAGTGTTTCCAGAAAAGTCTGCTGAAAGCTTGCCAGCGAATTGGTGAGCTCTTCACGATTTTGTTTAAAACCATCATTCACAACAGCTTCCATCCTATTGAGATTACGATCCATGAAATCGATTCGTTTTTCTATTTCAGTTGATAATCCATTATCGCCGCCTTTTGAAGAAACTTTGATGAGAATGAAAATTACGATGATAACTGAAACAACTAGTAATGAGATAATTATTGTGTCCATTGCGTGATTTTGGTAAGGGTAAAATAATAATGCAAGTGTAATGAATTCCCTTAAAACACAGCCATCATTGAACATTAAATGTTAAGGCTTTATAAAATGAATCATCAAATTCAAATCTTTCATTGTTCTCAAACGATGCAGGATGTATATTTGTATTCAAATTCAAACTGTAAACCCTTGTTCGATTGAGAACAATTTAAAATACTCAAAATGAAAAAGATATTTATCCTCTGTTTAGCGATAATGCTCGCTTTACCGGTAATTTCAGCCAACAAAAACCTTCGGGCGTTTCTTTCTTACGCCACTTTCAATGTTCCCGGAGGCAAATCCACCATCGAAACCTATCTAACTGTTGACGGCAGAAGCGTGATTTTCAAAGAAATAGCACCCGGAAACTTTCAGGCATCCCTCGAAATCACTATCTTGTTCAAGCAAGCCGACACCATCAGCAGCTTTGCCAAATATGAGTTACTGAGTCAGGTCATAACAGATACTTCAACAATTAACTTTGGTTTTGTCGATTTCCAACGGTATGCTTTGAGCGATGGCGAATATCAGCTCGATATTCAAATAGCTGATCTGAATAATACAACGGCAACACCTTTCAAAACACTGGAAACCATTCAACTGCACTATCCATCCGACCAAATCACTTTCTCAGGAATTCAGTTTGTCGATACCTATAAAAAATCAGAGAATCCATCTGTAATCACCAAAAACGGGCTTGATATCATTCCGCTGGTATTCAATTTTTATCCCGAATCGAAGAGCACACTCACATTTTATACTGAATTATATAATAGCTCAAAAGTGTTAGGGCCAGATGCAATGTTCTTACTTAGTTATTACATTCAATCGTTCGAGACCAAAAGCAAAATGCAGGATTACTTTTTTGCCAAACGGTTGGATGCCAAAGATGTAAATGTAATTTTGAACAATATCGATATTAAGAATCTTCCATCGGGAAACTACCAACTGGTTATTGAAGCCCGCGATCGTGAAAACAAACTCATTTGTTCGAATGAGATATTTTTACAGAGAAGCAACCCGACTATTCAGTTCAATATGAAAGACTTAGCCGGATTGAATATTGAAAATACTTTTACCAGCAGAATTACAAAATTGGATTCTCTGCGCGAATCAATTCGCTGTCTCAGTCCACTATCAACTGAAATTGAACGCGACTATGCAAACAATCTCACCAAAACGGATGATTTGAAAACCATGCAGCAATATTTTTATAATTTTTGGTTTAAACGAAACAACATTGATCCCGAAACTGCCTGGAAAACCTATGCTTTTGAAGTTGCAAAAGCCAATCATTCTTTCAAAACACAGACTAAAAAAGGCTACGAATCAGATCGTGGTCGTGTTTACCTTCAATATGGAGCACCAGATCAGATTTCGGACCAACATAATGAACCAGCTGCATATCCTTATGAAATCTGGCACTATTATATCTTAGGAAATCAAAGAGACAAACGATTCGTATTCCGCACAAAAGATGCTGTAACCAACGATTTCGTGTTAATTCATTCAACTGCAATTGGCGAATTATCAAACCCAATGTGGCAACAGGATATTTATAGCAGGGTCATTCCTATAATGGACATTGACCAGTTAACTCCAGATCAATATTGGGGTGGAAAAGCAATGGATTTCTACAAAAATCCCCATTAAAAGGTTAACTTTTCATTAAAACCAACAATAAGTTAAATCTGATATCAGAAATCAGTGTATTTTTGCTCTATTAACGACTCATTTTTTTGAATGAATAAAAGTGGATTTTACATTAGTAGCATCGAGTTATGGATTATCTCCATTTTGCCATTTTGTGTGCTTCAATTGAAAGGTACCAGAATATATAATCCTGTTAGCCTTCTTCATTCAAATCACCAATGGAAACAAGAAGGAAGGGTAATTTTTGAATGAAGAAAGTAGCTGTCGTAATCCTCAATTACAATGGCAAGGCTTTCCTCGAAAAGTTTCTTCCAGCAGTAATCAAAAATAAAGCTGAATTTTCTGAAATCATTGTTGCTGATAATGCTTCGACTGATGATTCCGTCACTTTCATGGAAAAGCAATTTCCAACCATCCGATTAATAAAAAACACATCAAATGGTGGATTTTCAAAGGGTTACAACGAAGCATTGAAACTCATTGAAGCCGAATACTATGTTTTGTTAAATTCTGATATTGAGGTAACTA
>CANNKD010000032.1 GCA_947505205.1 Bacteroidota bacterium
AACGGATTTGCAGCCGGTTGGAACAATTATTTTATAAAAACAACTAATGGAGGAACGAGCTGGACTCCAATTACCGTTGGAACCGATGTTTGGTATTATGCGGATATTAAATTTTGGGATGAAAACAACGGAGTGGCAGCCGCAGTGATGAATTCAGGTGGCTCACGCATTTATAAAACCAATAACGGTGGATTTTCATGGACACTCGGAGGTTCATTGGCCTATTCAGTGCTGGATATTTGCTATGCAGACCAAAATACACTGTACGCAGTGGGAACCGGTAATGTCATTTCAAGATCGGTAAATGGCGGGCAATCATTTTCGAACATTTATCAATCGACCGGAATCACGATGGGCGTTGATTTTGCAAACATTAACTTTGGCGTCATTGGTGGAGAAGATGGAAAAATACTCACCACAAATGATGGTGGATCAACATGGAGCAGTTTTTCGACTGGATATCATAGCTTTTATGCAGTTCATGTGTTTGATAAAGACAGTGCTTATGCTGCAGGAACGGATGAGGATATTTACAAAACAACCAATTCAGGCAATAGCTGGACATTGGCTTTTAATGGCTCTGGTTCAGCCACCATGTACAACTTTTCGTTCACTGAAAACAATACCGGCATTTGTTCTGGTTCAGGTGGGACGATGATGCGTCGCGATCCGCCGATTGCAACTAATTTTATCGCCGATCAAACTGAAATTTGTACAGGATCTCAGGTTCAGTTTACTGATCTTTCTGTTGGAGCTACGAGTTGGGAATGGTATTTTGAAGGCGGAACACCTGAAACATCCAATGTGCAAAATCCACTCATAATGTATTATCAATCAGGCATTTTTGATGTTTCACTTTCATCTTCAAATGCTGAACAGAGCCAAACAACGCTGATGAACGATTATATCACCGTTTACGAACAGCCACAGCCAATGGTCACCGGTATCGAAAATGTTTGCATCAATCATGTCGAAAATTATATGACCACCGCACAAGAAAACGTAACTTATGACTGGGAAACCATTGGTGGAGAAATCATTTCCGGACAAGGTTCTTCCGCAATTCAGGTTTTGTGGGGAGCAGAATCTGGTGTTGGTAATGTGATTGTAAATGAATCTATCAACGGCAATTGCATAGAATCAGATACGTTGGATGTAAATATCGACCTTTGTTCCGGCGTTGAGACAAAAAGATCGACTACTTTACAAATCTTCCCAAACCCGGTTACTAACACATTAACAATCTCCTTCCAAAGTATTCAAAACGAGGCTATTAACATTAATATATATACTATTTCAGGCATTAAAAAAATCGGGAAATCGATAATTGGAATTGGAGAGGTTCAACAAACGAATATAAACGTTAAGGACTTGTCTGCGGGTATGTATGTTGTAGAAATAATCAGAAAAAGTGGAGAAACTGAGAGAGTTAAGTTTCAAAAAATTGATTGATAACCACGACGAATCTAAATTAAAAAACCCCGTTACAGTGCTCTGTAACGGGGTTTTTCAATTCTTGAAATCACTATGATTTAAACATCAATTTTAGCATATTTGGCATTCGCTTCGATAAACTCGCGACGTGGTGGAACTTCGTCGCCCATCAGCATCGAGAAAACATGGTCGGCTTCAACACCGTTTTCAATAGTTACCTGACGTAAAGTTCTGAATTCAGGATTCATAGTTGTGCTCCAAAGCTGTTCGGCGTTCATTTCTCCCAAACCTTTATAGCGTTGTACATGTATCCCTTTTTCGGTTCCGTCATTTGACCATTCTTTGGTCAGTGCTTCGCGTTCTTCCTCGTTCCAGCAATAACGTTCCTGTTTTCCTTTTTTCAACAGATACAGCGGTGGCGTAGCGATGTATATATATCCCAATTCGATTAACTCCATCATATATCTGAAGAAGAATGTCATAATCAATGTGGCGATATGGCTACCGTCGATATCAGCATCCGTCATGATGATGATTTTGTGGTAACGCAGTTTTTCGATATTTAACGCTTTGCTGTCTTCGTCGGTTCCGATATTCACCCCAAGCGCAGTAAATATATTCTTGATTTCTTCGCTTTCATAAATCTTATGCGGCATGGCTTTTTCCACATTCAGAATCTTTCCCCTGAGTGGTAAAATAGCCTGAAAACGTCTGTCACGACCTTGCTTTGCTGTTCCACCGGCCGAATCACCTTCCACAAGGTATATTTCAGTTTTTGCCGGATCACGTTCACTACAATCGGATAGCTTTCCGGGCAAACCTGAACCGGTTAATACACTTTTACGTTGTACCAATTCGCGGGCTTTGCGTGCAGCATGACGTGCTGTGGCTGCCAGAATAACTTTGTTCACGATAGTGCGGGCTTCTTTCGGATTTTCCTCCAGATAATTGGACAAATGTTCGCTAACAATCTGATCCACAATACCCATTATCTCGTTGTTTCCAAGTTTGGTTTTGGTCTGTCCTTCAAACTGTGGCTCCGGAACTTTCACCGAAATGATGGCTGTTAATCCTTCGCGGAAGTCATCACCGTTGATATCAAATTTCAGTTTAGCCAGCATACCGGTTTTATCCGCATAGGATTTCAACGTACGGGTTAATCCGCGGCGGAAACCGGCAAGATGCGTTCCACCTTCATGTGTGTTGATATTATTTACGTAGGAATGCAGATTTTCAGAAAATGAAACATTGTACTGCATGGATATTTCTACCGGTACATCGTTGCGTTCACCTTCGATTGTGATCGGCTCAGGAATCAATTTTTCGCGGCTTTCATCGAGGTATTGGATAAAATCAGGTAAGCCTCTTTCTGAATGAAATACTTCAGATTTAACTTCACCATTGTCATTCAATTCCCGTTCATCGGTCAGTGTGATGGTGATCTTGCGATTTAAGAAAGCGAGTTCACGCATACGTGAGGCAAGGATGCTATAATCATAAACGGTTGTCTGAAAGATCGTTGCATCCGGCATGAAGGTAATCTTGGTTCCATTTTTAGTGGAAGCTCCGACCTCTTTAACCGTGTACATCGGTATTCCACACTCATATTCCTGGATATATTCTTTACCATCGCGAAAAACTTCGGCTGTAAGATGAGATGACAATCCGTTTACGCAACTCACACCTACACCATGCAATCCACCAGAAACTTTATAGGAACCTTTATCGAATTTGCCACCGGCATGCAGCACTGTCATAACAACTTCGAGTGCTGAACGATTTTCCTTTTCGTGCAGTCCTGTAGGGATTCCGCGTCCGTTGTCTTCAACGCTTATCGAATTATCGGGACGGATGAAAACATCAATTTTGTTACAATAACCGCCCATGGCCTCGTCGATGGAGTTATCGACAACCTCATAAACCAGATGATGAAGTCCACGGACGTTTACATCGCCAATGTACATGGCCGGACGTTTACGAACCGCTTCTAAACCTTCTAAAACTTGAATATTATCAGCTGTATATTGATTGGAGGCAATTTCTCTTTTTTCTTCTTCGGTCATAATAATCTGTGTAATCTGTAAAAGTTAATATCGTGCAAAAGTACTAAAAAATAGGGCTCAATCATCAAAATTTCCATGCCTAATATCGGATAGTTTATTAACAATTAAATTAAAAAAATGGAGAAATTTTAAGGAAAAAGTTGGACCTTGTAGGTTAAGGGAAACTTTCAAAATAAATTCCCCAGTTCAAATAACAGATACGAACGAATTAAACCCATTTCAGGCTAATTACTATATCGTCCCTACGGGACTTTGGCCATTTGGGTTGCTTTATATTCTACCAATATGCAGTCCCGTAGGGACAATATATTGGTAAAAAGTAAATTACATTTAGAAAAAAGTCCCGTAGGGACGATATTTTTGATAAATGATACATTCATTCGTTGAGCTATTTATAAATGTTAGATATTTTTAATGTGGAAATTCAATTTCATTTCAAGGAAGTTAATTTGAAAGATTCACTAAGAATCAAAAGCACCTAAAACCTGACAGTTATTCCGGCATAAAGCTCAAATCCGTTCACAGGATAATTGTAAAATCGTTGATATTGCCAGTTTAAAAGGTTATTTAACTGGGCAAAAACTTCAAAAGAATCGTTTATCTTATACAAGCCGCCCAGGTTTAAATCGACAAAAGGTTTTAAGGTGTGGATTGTTTCCAATCCGGAAGCATACGTTGAAGCAAATCGTTCGCCCACATAATATACTGAAGCATTGAATCTTAGCTTTTCATCAAAGGTATAATTTGCTAATAGATTAAACTGATTTGTTGGCTGATAAAACGGAGCAGTAAGATCGTGCAATTGGATTTTATTATACCGATAAACTGATTTTAACTCCAATTTCTCGGTCAAACTATAACCCACTTCTGCCAGAAATGTAAACCATTTCACATCGTCATAAAATAACGTAAACTTATTGGAATAGACTGATGTAGAATCTGTTACAAAGAAACTTTCATTTTTAATATTGCTATATTCAACACCTATATGTATATCGAAATCATGAAATAGAAGTGCCTTCATACCGCCCTGAAATTTCAGGCTTGTGTTTTTCCATTCCAATGGCAACACTGAACTCACGAAGGGATTTTCCTTTGCAAGTTGCTGATAACCATTAAATTGTGAGTTACCGCCGAGATTTGCATAAAATTTTAGATTTCTTTCAAATAAAAATAAACCACTTTCAATGGCCGGAAAAATATAAACCGGTGAATGATCATTCGTATGCAAATCCAGATTTACACCTAGTTTCAATTGATAGTAATCACCTGATAATCTAACGGATGGCACTATATTGAACCGGAAATTATTCGTTCCTGAGACCGAATCACCGTTGATATATGAATTCAGTCCTGTTTCGACAGCGATAAACTGTTTATCCTTTGATTTCAGCCATTTGTAAGCCTTTTCGGCACTTGCATTCATCACAATCGCATGCTCACTGCTTTTAAATTTATCACTGAAATATTGGTAATTTATTGTTGCTTCATGATACAAACCACCGTTCGATTTACGGCTGCTTTGCAAACCTGAAGAAATATTGAAAGTCTGGTATTTTTGGGTAATTAGCTCATTATCAACAGCAATCACAGGGTAATCAATTGGTTTAAAACCATAATAATGAACCATTTCATTTGCATAAAAAGCCTTTGAATGCAATGTATAATTATTCAGTTTATTATCGAGATTTAGGTCAATCTGATTATTCATAAACGATGAAGGCGCATATTCATTCTTATTCATCCACGAAGAGTGATGCGAAATGCCCAATCCAAAAGCAATGTTTTTCGATAAGTTTGAATTGTGTTTATAAACAAAAACAGGCGATACCCTGGAACCAAATCCTGCTAACAAATAATTCTGAAAATTCGGTTGGGCATTCTCGGTTTTTAGGTTAAGCGGAGTTATCAACTCCAATTCAATATTACTGGCCAAAACCGTATCAATGGGTTGGATGATGGTTTCTCCAATTTCAAAGGCGTTCGTCTCAATCTCAGGGGCGACACTCAGTTTTCCAAAATCACGCAATGTTGGCTGAAATGAGCCTTTGATGGTTACATGTTCATCATGACCCTGTGCAAGAATATTGGCAGAACAAAATAAACAAAGAAACAAAACCAACACAGCTATTTTATTGAATTTTAATATCATACTAAATAAATCGTTTGTTTGAATTATCATTTTTAACGTAATAAACATTACTTCAACTGTGCCAATTTCCTGGCTGCTTCATTATTCAGATCTTCGCCTTTATAGTTTTCAACGATACTCTTCAGCGTTTCCTTTGCCTGAAAAATATTTCCTTCTTTCACATACACATCTGCCAACAAAATAAAGCCTTTGGCAACCCAATATTCGAAGGTGTTATACTTATCTGAAAGATCGAAAACCTGCTTCTTTGCCTCTTCAAAACGATTTTCATTGAAACTTATCCTTGCCAATAAAAAAGCCGATTCAGCGCCATAACGTCCATTATCATTGTTTGTTACGAAAATCAAATCTTTTCGCGCCTCATCCATTTTTTTCAATTCGAAGAGCGATTTACCCGCAATAAAATGTGCCTGAATAATTTGATTCTGACTTGATTCGGACGCATTCAATAAAAGCTGTGCTGACTCAACCGCATCATTGTAGTTTGCTGTAAAATAGGCACTTTTCATCTTTCCTTCCAAAGCCTCAAGCTTCAGTTGCGGTTCTTCGGCAATGGTATATAAACGCGCATAATAATTCATCGATTCGGCAAATTGCTGGCGATCGTAATTTGTTCGTGCGGCAACCAAAAGCATCTCATCAGTATATGGATTATCCTGAAAATCAAGTATATATTTTATATTTACAAAAGCTTTGTCGAACTCATCCTTTTTTAAGAGGCATTTTGCGAGGTAATAGTTTGATTGCAAAGTATATGCACCTTTTGGATAAAGGCTTAAGTACGATTCGAATGATTTTTGGGCTTCTTCCGTTTTGACTTGATCATATAGATTTTTTGCAACCGTAAAAGCCAAAGAATCTTGTTCCGTTACCGTTTCATATTGAATACCTAAAGCGTTTACATACGTGAAATAATCCTGTAATCGATTCATTTCCATGTAAATACTGCGTAATGTGTTCAATGCCTCACGCGATTCATCTGTCGATGGATATCGTTCAACCACTTTTTGTAAAGTAGTGATTGCCAAATCATTCTGATCATTATTATAGTATATCAATCCTGTTTTGACCAATGCTTCCCGTGCAAACTTTGACCGTGGCCGTTCAGTAAAAAGTTTCGTGAAACTTGCAATAGCCGAACGATTGTCATTCTGTATTAAATGGGTTGAGGCTAATTCGTACAATGCCTCATCGTAATACGCTGATTTTGAATAATATTTAATTAATTGATCGAGTTCCACCGTTTTTTCCGAATAATTTCCTAAAGCTCCCAAACAAAGTGCTTTTTGAAACAAGGCGTAATCAACTTCATTTTTCTTCGCGTTGATAACCGTTTCATACGTGTTGATAGCCTGTTTAAAGTTTTTCGTGATAAAATAGCAGTCTCCCACACGCAAACGGGCGTCTGTAGTGACTTTCGGATCTTTCAAATACGGTGATTCCAAAAACTGTTTAAAGGAAGGCAATGCAGCATTATATTCCTTGTTATTGAAAAAAGTATATCCAATACCGTAAAAACCAAGTGGATAGATATCAAGTTTCGAGGCATCCCGCATCGAAACAAATTGCTTATAATTTTTTTGGGCAGCCCAATCATTTTTATTGCGGAAATAGGATTCAGCCGTCCAGAAAACAGCTTTTGCAGCTGTTTCGGGATCATTTTTCGATTGCTGGATCCTAGAAAAATAATCGATTGCTTTCAGATAATCTCCTTTCGCAAAACACGCTGCAGCAAGTGAATAAGTCAATTTCTCATAAATATTTTGATAATCAGTTTTGCGCAATTTCATTTTCTCAAGCGATGACAATGCAGCTTCGTAGTTTCGCGAATGCAAATACAATTTCACAATATATTCGTTGGCTTCAGCTAAACGACTTCCGCCTGATTCTATATATTTTTCTAATAAAGGCAAGGATTCATCTAATAAATTGGGTGCTGATTTAAGCGTAAGCTGAACATAATTAAACAAGGCATCTTCACTAATTTTTTCGTCAAAATGTGCCTTGTGCGCCTCCAGAAATGCACTTTTAGCAAACTCAAACTGATCTGTTGCGTTGTAACAAAGGCCAAGGTAATAATATGCATTCTGAGTAAGCGCATCATCCTGATTTACAACTTTTTGGAAATTTATAATAGCATCTTTGAAAGCAGCGGTTTTATATCGGCAAATGGCCATCTGATACTGATCTTCACGCCCCATGAACCGGATTCCGCCTTTTTCACTAACCAAATAATACAAAAGCGCGTTTGAGAAATCCTTCTGTCTGTAGTACGAATCAGCTATCATTCTTGCAATTTCAGGCTTACGCCGCGATTCAACAAAAGCCATCACTGTTTCACCGTCGGCAATGATCTGCTGATAATTTCCAAGATGATAATTGATTTGCATCTGGTAAACCGGAATGATTTTCGCAAACTGTTTTTCGCCGCTGATTTTCGCAAAACCTTCAGCAGCACTGTCATAATCACCGTTAAGATACTGAATATGTGACAGATAGTAAATTGAAGGAACCTGAAACGGATTTGAAACGGCAGCCGAAATTTCAAAACAGCTATCAGCCGATTCAAATTTACCGTCCTGCATAAAACAATAACCTAATTTATAACTGAATTCATATTTTTCTTCATCAGTTAACGAATTGATTTTGATAGATTTGAATGCTTCCTCAGCATCTTTTATCTTGTTAAGATCGAAAAGTGATTTGGCCGACAAAAACTTCATTTTTGGTGTCCATTTACTCGAGGGATAGGTCTCATTGAAGGATTGAATCTTTGCTGCCGCATCGTTTTGGTTCAAATATAATGCACAAACGGCGTCGTAGTATACCGCATCGATATAATTGAGCGTCTCCTTGCTTGAAACAGCAGACCGATATTCGCTAAAACCCTGTTGCGCAGCCGCATATTGTTCCATCTCAAATTGTTGCACTGCCTGCCGAAATCTGGTCTCGGACTGATCGAAATAAACGGTCTGTTGCGAAAACAACTGTGCCGAAATGAGAACTAAGAAATTAATTATCAATAATTTATGTAATTTCAACAAATTCATTCTTAGTTCTATTTTTCGTTTGCGAAGGTAAGGATTCGTAGCTTTCTGTGGTGGAAAATTTCACTACTATAACTGCCAGCAAACGAACTATTTTTTGAATTATTGCAAATTTTCATTAAACGCTATCTAAAGAAATTAGCAATAAAAAAACCCGCAGTGCTTGCGCACCGCGGGTTTCAATCAAACATCATAAGCGGGATTCTGTTTTCGCCCGAAAGCGAACGACTGTCATTTATCTAGGTTGCTTGTCGCCAAACAACTCGAGCAGCCTACCCACCGGCATCAGACGAGCAGTCTTTTCGGTCACCGAAGTAACTTTCGCCGGCATATTTGGCCTTGCAGCCCATAAGGTTTACCCCTGCCCTGGTCGCCCAAAAGCAGCGTGAGCTCTTACCTCACGTTTTCACCCTTACCAAGTTGCAAGCAACCGGGCGGTAATTTTCTGTGGCACTTTCTGTTACTTTTTCGTTTCCAAAAAAATACCTTCCTGTTAGGAAGTATGGCGCTCTGTGCTGTCCCGACTTTCCTCGTAATCCTTCCAGATTCCGCGACAGCCAATGTTTGAGTCCACAAAATTAAGCGAAATGGCTTACAGATTTTGCTTTTGATTACTTTTGTCCAATATTTCCATCACTTTTCCATTTCAATGAAAGATTTAACCGTTGGCAATGAAGCCAAACTTATCCTGACTTTTACCATTCCGATGCTCATTGGTAATGTTTTTCAACAATTGTACAATGTTGTTGATACTGTGATTGTTGGTCGTTATTTGGGCAATGAAGCTTTGGCAGCTGTTGGGGCAAGTTTTCCACTTATTTTTACATTGATCGCCCTGATTATCGGTGTTTCAATAGGCGTAACGGTTGTTATTTCGCAACATTACGGAGCCAAAAACCTTGAAGAAGTCCGCAAAGCAATCGAAACCATGTATATATTTCTTTTTTATACTTCCATTGCACTCACTTTGATAGGGATTTTCAGCAGCAAGTATATTTTTCAATTAATCGATCTTCCGGAAGATATTATTCCTCAAGCTGTTATATTCTTTAATATCTATTCGGCGGGTTTCGTTTTTTTCTTTGGATTTCAGGGAACAAGTGCCATTCTTCGCGGTTTGGGCGACTCTAAAACACCATTGTATTTTCTCGTCGTTTCGGTATTGGTAAATATTGTGCTCGACATTGTCTTCATTGTCGTTTTTGGATGGGGCATTGAAGGTGTTGCCATCGCAACCGTAATTTCGCAGGCAGGAGCTTTCATAACGATTATCTGGTATTTGCATCGAACACATAAGTTACTGACTTTCAACTTTTTTAAGATGCGATTCGATTATCCTATTTTCAAAAAAAGTATGCAAATAGGCATCCCGACAGGTTTGCAACAGACATTCGTGGCTGTTGGAATGTTGGCCTTATATAAAGTGGTGAATTCGTTTGGTACCAGCGTGATTGCTGCTTATTCGGTTGCCATGCGCATCGATTCCTTTGCAGCGCTTCCGGCAATGAATTTTTCAGCAGCCCTGTCAACTTTTGTTGGACAAAACATTGGCGCAAACAAACTAGATCGTGTGAAGCAAGGATTGAAAGCAACCATGAAACTCACATTGCTTATTTCGATCTCCGTTACGATCATCACCTGGCTTTTTGCAACCCAAATAATGTTATTGTTTACGAAAGACATGGCTGTTGTTGAAGCCGGAAAACAATATTTATTGATTGTTTCATCGTTTTATGTTTTATTTTCGACCATGTTCGTTTATAACGGATTGCTTCGTGGTGCCGGCGACACCATTATTCCGATGTTTATCACCTTGTTTGCGCTTTGGGTTATCCGTATTCCGACTTCATTTTTACTTGCAAAATGGTTTGGACCGGTGGGAATCTGGTGGGGAATTCCGATTGCGTGGGCAATCGGTGCTTCGTTTTCGTATGGCTACTATAAACTTGGCAAATGGAAGACCAAGAGCGTGGTAAAAATCAGTTCAACAATGACCAATTCTACTGAAAATTAAAGTTTTTAGAAAACAATCCGTAAGGTCAATCCACCCGGGTAAGCAGATACAAACCATTGAGCTTGTTGCCTTTCGGGATGATAAGTTAAACCGTTTTTATATTTCTCACAGTACTTTTGATAATCTTTTATCGCCCGCGTAGGCTGCGACCATATCTGCGCTTCAGTGATGGCTGAATTGATCAAAAAATTTCCAAATCCGGCCCAAAAGGTTCTTTTAAACCCTAACCAGGTTACCAATCCACTGCTCAGATTAACCACACCTGATGCGGCATGCATTTTCCACGAACGGCCTTCCTGCTCTCTTTTTGCACTCGCTTTGAACAACTCTTCCGCTTTTGCAAGTTTTTGGATTCTTTCTTCGGGCGTTTCTCCCGGAATTAATGCGAGTCTTTTCGGAGCGTAAACCGGAACCATGGGCATAATCAGTTGTCCCACTGCGCCAACCAAAGTTGTTGCAGCGCCCAATGCCATATCCTGCCGGGTTTTCACGATGTCATTCGTAAAATATATTGCTCCCTGAACCGCAGTAGCAGCACTGTAGCCATATAACCAGCCATTCCACCAAAGACTTGCGTTCCTTTTCCCCAGATCAAGCATATTTTGGATGGTAACAATCTGAACTTTCACCAATGAATCCGATGTTATTTGCTGCGCTGAAACAGGTAATGACTGTAACAAATTAAGAAGGATGAAAAGAAAAAGTATTCCGGAAAATCTGCTCTTTTTTCTCAAATAAACCCATTTTTTTATTGTTATTTTCATGTCAATTTCAATAGTAAAACAGTATTAATCGTAATAAATTCAATGATTTAGGTTCACTCGAAAAAAAACCTATTTTTGAAGCTTCTCCTTCATCAGCAATGAAGATTCCTTCAAACGTAAAGACACCAATGCACTGATTGCCATCAAGATAATTAAAACAATCAGTGGAACGGTCATTGAACCTGTTTCAGGAGATTTAAAAATATCCATTCCGAATATAAAAGCTATCCCGGATATCTGCCCCATCAACAACATCATGCCGTTTGAAGTTCCCTCTGATGTTGGATAGGTAATTTCTGCGCCATATTGAAAACCTATCGGACCTGAACTAAGCAGGAAAAAACCCAATCCTGCACCTGATAATAGCAACATCCAGTAAGATGTTGTGAATGTAATTCCGGCCAGACAAATGGTTGAACCAACGAGTGCAAGCACGATAAATGGCGTTCTTCTTTTGTAATGGTCGGAGAGTAAAGGGATAATAATTGCCCCGATAATTCCACCAATGATCATGATTCCACCAATCATTCCGGCTTGTGTAGCCGAAAATCCACGCGGACTGAGAATATTTTCAATCCAGGTTGTTACGCTATTAAAAACCCCCAATCCAATGAAAAAAATCAGTAGCAGCCAGTTAAAATCCTTGATTTTGAAAATATGTTTAATACCATCATATACCAAAGATCGTTCTTCCTGATCTGGCCGACACGGAGCGGTTGGAGGTCTTTCCTTTCCGAAAAGAATAAAAATAGCAGTAGCAATAACCGAGGCTAAACCATAGATATTGAGCATTCCTCCTATTCCTGAGCCAATGATCAGAAACGGTGTTAACATTATTCCGGCCAAAATCCCAACATACATGGCAAGCGTACCAAGCCCTGCAGCTGTTGCGCGTTCACTGATTGGGAACCAACGGGCAGCAAATTTTGTGATCGCATTCAATATAAAAGGTTGTCCGACAGCTATTCCAATTTGTGCAATCAATAAAATATTGAAATCGGTACCGGCAAATCCTCGCAGCAATCCGAATATTCCTGTAAAAGCAGCACCTATTCCAACGCCAACCTTGATCCCATATTTATCTATAATCCACGATGCCGGAATAGAAACGACCACAAATACAATCATAAAACACATCGACAGCATCCCAATCCAGATATCAGAAACGGCGTAATACTTTGTCGCATCCGTTGTTATCGGTGCAAAAGTTATCCAAAGCATCTGGTTCATTGCTATCAATAACATATAAATACAAAGCATGGTCCATCGGTACCGGTAAACTACAAAAGTCTCTTTTTGTTCCATAAGACTGAATTTCTGTTCGTTAAAAAAAATGAGAAATAAATCCTGCTAAATATAATTTTACGAAACAGCTAAATTAACTTTTAAATTCATTTTTTTGGATATCTGTGTAGACATTTCTATTTAGCAGTGGCTATAGTTTGAAGGTTTCCAATTCAAAACATTACTTTTGCCTTAAATTTAATCATTATGCAAAAATTTTCAATTTTCATGACATTGACATTGGTCTCATTATCTTCTGTTTATGCACAGCAAAAGGCATTAACATATCCTACAACTGCAAAAGGAACAGTTTCGGACAAATATTTTGAAACCACTGTAGCCGATCCTTATCGCTGGCTCGAAGACGACAATTCCAAAGAAACTGCCGAATGGGTAGCAGCTGAAAACGCAGTTACCGACGATTACCTGAAATCTATCGCATTCAGACCGGCTTTAAAATCACGATTGGAAAAAATCTGGAATTATCCCAAATTAGGAGTTCCATTTAAAAAAGGCGACAAATATTTCTTCTTCAAGAATGATGGACTTCAAAACCAAAGTGTATTATTTGAGCAAAAAGGATTGGATGGAGAACCGGATATATTACTCGATCCCAATACGTTATCCACGGATGGAACCATTGCGTTGGCTGATGTTGGAATTTCCAAAGATGGAAAATACCTGGCTTATGCCATTTCAAGAGGTGGCAGCGACTGGAATGAAATCGTTGTGATGGATATCAAAAGCAAAACTATGCTGACGGATTCCATTCATTGGGTGAAGTTTTCGGGTATTTCATGGTACAAAAATGGATTTTATTACAGTGCTTACGATGCTCCGGCAGATGGTCAGGCATTGTCGGGCAGCAATCAATTTCACAAAATCTATTATCATGCCGTTGGTACAAAACAAACAGATGATAAGCTCATTTTTGAGGACAAGGAACATCCATTGCGTAGCTTTGGCGCATATCTTACTGAAGATGAAGAATTTTTATTGGTAAGCGAATCAGAATCGACCAACGGAAACGCCTTGTATGCGAAAAAAACATCAGAAATGGATAAGCCATTTGAGAAAATTGCAAATGGTTTCGATTTTGAATATAATGTGATTGACCATATTGGAAACGTATTATTTATTACAACAACAGAGAAAGCACCGCTGAAAAAATTAATTACCATTGATTTTGTAAGTCCGGCTAAGGAAAACTGGAAAACAATTATCCCTGAGTCAGATCGTGTCTTGCAATCAGTTGATATGGTTGGTGATCGTTTGATAGTAGAATATCTTGAGAATGCCAATACTAAAGCTTATTTCTTTGATTATCAAGGCAAAATGATTAAAGAAATGAAACTCCCGGCTTTGGGAACTGTTTCAGGAGGAAGCGGCGAAATAGGAGAAAACATCGCTTTCTATAGTTTTACTTCATTTACTTTCCCGACAACTATTTACAAATATGATTTAACAACAGATGAATCAACTGTTTATACCGCAAGCACAGTTGATTTCAATCCAGAAAATTATGTAACCGAACAACTTTTCTTCAACAGCAAAGACGGCACCAAAATTCCGATGTTTTTGGTTTACAAAAAAGGAGTTGAAAGAACTGGCAACAACCCATTGATCCTTTACGGATATGGCGGTTTTAATATCAGTCTGACACCTTCATTTGGTGTTTCGAGGCTTCCATTTTTAGAGCAAGGCGGAATTTATGTAACTGTAAACTTACGTGGTGGCGGCGAATATGGCGAAGAATGGCATCAGGCCGGAACGAAATTGAAAAAACAAAATGTTTTTGACGATTTCATTGGTGCAGCCGAATTTTTAATCAAAGAAAAATACACAAATCCATCAAAACTTGCCATTTTAGGCGGCTCGAATGGCGGTTTGCTGGTTGGCGCCTGCATGACGCAACGACCTGACTTGTTCAAGGTCGCAATTCCAATCGTTGGTGTTATGGATATGCTTCGTTATCAGAATTTTACAATTGGCTGGGCTTGGGCAGGAGATTATGGCCGTAGCGATGATAACGCTGAAATGTTCAACTATCTTTTCGGTTATTCACCGCTTCACAATATCAAAGAAGGCACACAATATCCTGCTACAATGGCCATTACAGCCGATCATGACGACCGTGTGGTTCCTGCGCACACTTTCAAATTTATGGCAGAATTACAATCGAAGCACAAAGGAAACAATCCGGTAATTGTGCGCATCGAAACGCAAGCCGGTCATGGTGCAGGTAAACCGACTTCGAAAAGCATTGAGGAAAGTGCTGATATGTATAGTTTTATCATGTATAACCTGGGGATGAATCCAAAATTTTAACAAGTTCAACAGCTAATAAAGCGCAAGCGTTTTAAACGTTTGCGTTTTTTTTATTCATATTTTGCTGTAACAAATCGAGGTTTTTGATGAATATCACAATGAAGTTTTACCGACGAAAATCCATTGGCTTGAAAGAGCACAACAACTTCAGCACCATATAACTCATTTATTTCAAGCATTATACAACCATTTGGGTTCAAATAGATTTTAGAAAAATCCAGGATTCTTTTATAAAATATTAATGGGTTTTCGTCGGTCACAAACAAAGCAAGATGTGGTTCCCACGCCAGCACATTTCTACTCATTTTTCCCTTATCGGCCTGCGTTACATAAGGCGGATTACTCACTATCAAATCCCATTTTGGAGAGATTCCTAATTCAGACTGTTTTAAAATGTCATATTCGAAGAAATTGACTTTCGCTGCAAGCTTTTCGGCATTTTTTTTTGCCAAAGCAAGAGCTTCAATGGAAATATCCAGTGCAGAAACCTTAGTCTCAGTCAACTCCAATGCCAGCGAAATTGCGATGCAACCCGAGCCGGTGCCGATGTCGAGTATTTGATGAATCCCATCCTTGGCTTTTGCAAAATCGATGGCCAATTGAACCAATTCTTCCGTTTCATGACGTGGAATTAGCACATTTTCAGTAACTTGAAACATACGACCACAAAACTCAGTTTGCCCAATAATATATTGAATGGGTTTATATTTCTTCAAATCATTTACAGCAAAATCAATGAGCGACAACTCAGATTCAGACAATCGAAATTCAGGATTTAATGCCAGTTTCACCCGGTCAATTCCATAGAAATGTTCAGTCAGCATATAAACCATTTGTTTTGCTTCGTGCACACCATATAAGGGTGTAATCTCATTAACATAATGATTTACAACGTCTTTTATTCTATTTGTCGGGACTTTCATGGTGCAAATATCCAAAAAATTGAACAGCAAGTTTGTACATATATCCATATCTTTGCGGGTCTCAAACAAAATCATGTTACACAAGTTTCCGAAAAAAGAACGTCTTTCAGGTAAAAAAGCCATTGGAGAACTTTTTAAAAAAGGTGCTAATAGTTTTGTTCACCCGTATAAAGTAATCATTCTCAAACATAATGATTTGATTGACAATCCATTGAGATTATTGATTTCTGTTCCAAAACGAAATTTCAAAAGAGCCGTTGACCGAAACAGGATAAAACGATTGACAAAAGAGGCATGGCGAATGCACAAATCTGTTTTCATAAATTCTATTCAGCCTCCAACAAAAGCCTTTGATATTGCCTTGATTTACACCCCGAAGACAATTCTTTCATTGAAAGAGATTGAGCCCAAAATAATTCTAATTTTACAGCGTTTAACAAAGGAAAATGAAGTTCATAACCCAACTTCCTGCTAGATTCATCATTTTATTGGTTCGCCTCTATCAATACACACTTTCGCCCTTTATCGGCCGTTCGTGTCGTTATACGCCAAGTTGCTCAAATTATAGCATCGAAGCGTTAAAAAAACATGGTGCAATCAAAGGAAGCTGGCTGGGAGCCAAACGTATTGCCTCTTGCAATCCGTGGGGTGGAAGTGGTTATGACCCTGTTCCGTAATAATAAATTTGACTGAATGAAAAGATTTCTATGCAGATTTGGGATTTTGCTTATCGCAACTATCTCATTACAAAATGCTTATACACAAACGAATAACAATTTTGAGATTTCCAAAAGCATGGAAATGTATCTGAGCGTATTTCGGGAACTCAATCTCAATTATGTTGATGAGATTCAACCTTCCAAACTCAACGAAACGGCCATCAATGCCATGCTCGATGGTCTGGATCCATATACCGTTTTTATTCCCGAAAGTGACATTGAAGATTTTCAACTGATGACCACCGGCGAATATGGTGGCATTGGCTCTCTGATTCAACAAATTGGTGATTATGTGTATGTTTCAGAACCTTACGAAGGATTTCCGGCTCAAAAATCAGGTATGATTGCGGGCGATCGTATTGTGGAGGTAAATGGTGTTGATGCCAAAGGTAAAACCACAGCGCAGATAAGTGAATTGCTCAAAGGCCAGCCCGGATCAACGGTGGATGTTAAACTAATTCGTGAAGGTATTGAAAATCCGTTTGTTACAACGCTTACGCGTGAGAAAATTAAAATTGACAATATTCCTTATCAAACTGTTTTTGAAAATGGAATTGGCTATGTACGCTTGACCGGTTTCACACAAAAAGCAGCAGCAGAATTGAAAGAGGTGCTGTTAAACATGAAAAAACAGACTGAATTAAAAGGTTTTATCATCGATTTACGCAGCAATGGCGGTGGATTGCTCAATGAGGCTGTCGATATCGCGAATATTTTTGTTGACAAAGGCGAACTCATTGTAAATACCAAAGGCAAAACAGAAGATCGTACTACGATCCATCGAACACGTCAGGCAGCCGTTGATCTGGATATTCCACTTATCGTGATGGTAAACGAATCGAGTGCTTCGGCAAGTGAAATTGTTGCCGGATCGCTTCAGGATCTCGACAGAGCTGTTATTATTGGCCAACGCACTTTCGGCAAAGGACTGGTTCAGAATGTAGTACCATTAAGTTACAATACCCAATTGAAGGTTACTGTTGCTAAATATTATATTCCAAGCGGAAGATGTATTCAGGAGTTGGATTATTCAAAACATGGTGATAAAATACCGGATTCTTTGATTTCTACTTTCAAAACACGTGCCGGAAGAATCGTACACGATGGTGGTGGAGTTATGCCCGACGTGAAACTTGAGCCAATCGAATTCAGTACAGTGAGTTCAAATTTATATGGTGGAAATTTCATTTTCAGATTTGCCAACCAATATGCCCGCACACATTCGAAAATTGAACCTGCCGACAAGTTTTGCATTGACGACTCAACCTATCAGGAATTTATCGATTTTGTAAAAAAGGAAAAATTCTCTTATACGACCGAAAGTGAACGGATGATTTCTAAACTTAAGGAAATAGCCGCCAGTGAATCGTACCTTGAGGCAGTGCAAACGCAGCTCAATCAATTGGAATCGGAACTGATCGAATACAAACAAAATGATCTGTCGAAACACCGAAATGAAATTGAAGAACTGCTTAATGTTGAGATCGTTACAAGATATTACTATCAAAAAGGCAAGATTAAAGCCGCATTGAAAAATGATCCTGAACTCAAGAAAGCAATCGAAATATTGCTTGATCAGAAATTATATAAATCACTTTTGACAGCTGATTCAAAATAGCAATTTCCATAAAGAAAGATTTTCGTAAATGATTGATTCGAACCGACAATTTTGGAAACAGAGCTTTTTCGTGTTGTTGGTATTGCTCTCTATGAGCATTCCTTTGTCGCGTTTTACGATGAGTTCATTCCAGTTTCTATTGGTTTTAGTTTGGTTATTGGATGGATTATCTACTTCCCTGATCAGTCAATTTTACAACGAAAACAATTTCGTTAAGGCTATCTATCACACAATCAAATATTTTATTGAGTTGGTTGCCTCAAATCTTGTCACAAAATTTACACTTTTCCTGCAAAACAAAACAGCCTTAATCATCTTCTCCATCTATGCACTTCATATAGTTGGATTAATTCATACTTCCGATTTTGATTATGCGCTGAAAGATTTACGTACAAAAGTTCCTCTGTTCATACTGCCACTTATGCTTGCTTCGATGCCAAAACCGAGTATCCGGCAAATTTATTTTTTATTGCTGTTGTATGTGTTGGCTGTTTTTGGTGGAACGCTGGTCAGTTTTAATGAATACCTCAAACAGGATTTTGACGATATCCGTAAAATATCGCTTTTCATCAGTCCGGTTCGTTTTGGATTAAATATTGTATTTTCTTTTTTCATTTTATTGTATTTTCTGTTCCAAAATACCAACCAAAATATCTGGAAACAATTGGCTATCTGTTCGTTGATGTTTTGGTTTGTTTCGTTTTTAATTTTACTCGAGTCGGGCATTGGCATCATTTGCATTTTCGTTGTTGGTTTGGGATTATTGCTTTATAAAGTACTTTCAGCTAAGTCATTGCGATATCGGGTTTTAATGACTTTTCTATTCCTGACCCTTCCCATTTTAGCTTATGTTTATGTCAACCGGCAGGTTAGCCAGATTTTACAAAAACCCAATATTGATTTTAGCACGTTGGATAAAAAATCAAAATTGGGCAATGGATATCTTCATGATACCATAAACTTTGGCATTGAAGACGGAAAATTTATGGGTATTTATATGGCTACCAACGAAATGGCCGATGCATGGAATAAAAGAAGTAAATATAAATTTCTTGGGCATGACGAAGCCAACCAATTGATTCAATATACTTTAATAAGATATTTAACTTCAAAAGACTTGCGAAAAGACGCCGAAGGTGTAAATCTGCTTACAGATAAAGATGTTCATCTGATCGAGAAAGGCATCGCCAACGTAAATTATGTGGAAAATCCGAGTATCAAAACCAGAATTTCAAAAATATTACTTGGTTATCAGCGTTATACAAGTTTTCATGACCCCAATGGCAGTTCTGTGATGCAACGAATTGAACACTGGAAAGCATCCATAATTATTATCAAAGAGCATTTTTGGACAGGTGTCGGAACCGGAGATATTCCGGCTGCTTTTAAAGAAACCTACGAAAGAATCAATTCACCACTCAAAGAACAATCACGCTGGCGTGCTCACAATCAGTATCTTTCCTTTTGGACAGCCTTTGGCATCTTTGGTACAATTTGGTTTATATTCGTGTTGCTGTACCTGCTTGTTGTAAATCACAATTACAAAAACTATCTCTTTTCTGTGTTTTGGGTTATCATAATCATGTCGATGTTTACAGAAGACACGATTGAAACACAGGATGGAGTTACATTTTTTACTTTCTTTCTAAGCTTATTTGCCCTTTGGCTACCTTCCAAAAATAGCAGCACGGAAGATAAGATAGAAACGAAATAAAGTTTACTTTTGTTTGACTAACAAATTCTTTATGAGCAAAGAAGTTTATCAATTCGAATTTTCCACATTCAATTCTGAAAATGAACTCGATTTGGCAGATCAATTGCTGATGGGAAAAGCACACGAAGCCGCTTCACGCGCTTATGCGCCTTATTCAAAATTTCAGGTTGGCGCTGCTGTTTTGCTTGATAATGGAGAAATAATTACCGGTAATAATCAGGAAAACGCTGCCTATCCATCCGGACTTTGCGCCGAAAGAGTCGCTATGTTCTACGCCAATTCAAGGTATCCGGAAAGTACGCCATTGGCAATCGCTATTACTGCTTTCAGTGAAACTCAAGTGATTGCTGAACCTTTGGCACCCTGTGGTTCATGCCGTCAGGTGATGGCTGAATATGAGAAAAAAGGCGGAAAAAATTTAAAAGTCATCATGCAGGGACAAGTTGGACCAGTAATTGTAACAGAAAGCATGAAAGTACTGTTACCATTCACTTTTGATGATGACCAATTGTTAAAATATACTTCAATTTAATCGAAATTTTCTATTAACATTTCAAACATGACTTACAAAAGAATCCTCCTTTCAGCGCTGATAGCAATTACCTTATTTGCCTTCAAAAGCGATAAACCCGCTTATAACATTTTCAATATCAAGAGTAAAGTTGTGAAATACAACACCTTGTTAGAATCAGCATCCAAAGTAGATGTGGTTTTCTTTGGCGAATTACACGACAACCCAATTGCACATTGGCTGCAATTTGATCTTACGAAAGATTTATATGACCTGAGAAATGGAAAAATGGTTTTAGGTGCCGAAATGCTTGAAGCCGATAATCAACTAATACTCAATGATTATCTCATTGATACCATAAATGCTGATACTTTGAAGAAACGTGCCCGACTTTGGCCGAATTTTAAAACCGATTATAAGCCGCTCGTTGATTTTGCCAAAGAGAAACAAATTCCTTTCATAGCGACAAATATTCCGCGAAAATATGCCTCGCAGGTTTATAAAAAAGGAATTGAATCGCTGGATTCACTCGATAATTCTGTAAAAGCATGGATGGTTCCGCTACCCATGGAATACGATGGTGAAGTTGCCTGTTACAAAAATATTATGGCGATGATGGGGCCAGATGCTGCCGGCCACATGAACGAGAATCTCCCAAAAGCCCAAGCCATTAAAGATGCGACCATGGCATGGTTTATTCAGAAAAACTTTGTAAAAGGTTCAATATTTGTACATTACAACGGAAGTGGCCATTCCGATAATTTTGAAGGAATTATATGGTACTTAAAACGTTATCGTCCTGAACTTACTATATTAACGATCACAACCGTTGAACAAGACGATGTGTTTAAACTATCAACCGAAACAAAAGGTGTTGCTGATTTTACAATCGCTATCCCGACAACGATGACGAAAACTTATTAAAGTTTTGAGCCTACCATCCTAAGTGAATCATTCAAAATAACTTCCTTGAAATGAAATTGAATTTCCGCATTAAATAAACATACATTTATAAATAACTCAACGAATGAATGTGTCTTATCTCAAAGATATCGTCCCTACGGGACTTTTTTCTAAATTGTAATGTACTTTCTACCAATATATTGTCCCTACAGGACAGTCCCAGCGGGACTGCAAATTGGTAGAATATAAAGTAACCCTAATCGCTAAAGTCCCATAGGGACGATATAGTAATTAGCCTGAAATGTTTTTAATTCATTCATGTCTGCTATTTGAATTGGGGAAGTTACTTCGAAAGTTTCACTAATCATCTGCTTTTCCATCGGGATGACAATTAAAACAGGCATTGCTGTTCCACGAATAATTGCCTACCTCGTCATGTTCACCATTCATTGAAGATTGATTATGTTCATGACAATCGATGCAGCTGAAAGAGCCAAAATTACCGGCATTGGTATGACAATCGGTACAATTATTCCATTCTCCTTCATGTTTACCTGAGTAAATCGGGAAATATTCGGCATCATGATTCCCCATTTGGGCTGGTTTCCACCCAGGAACTAAATTGTGACATTGATTACATTCAGTCGGAAATCCCGAAACCTGGTGATTTGGATTTGTAGTTGCCTGATAATCCGAAAGATGACAATCAGAACAAACAGATGTAATACTGTTATAAGATTGTCCTTGTTTGTGACAGGCATAACAATCACCAATTGCATGGCCTTCAGTTAATGGAAAGAAAAGATGGCTAACTCCAGCACCTTTCCATTCAAAAGCATTCACAGCATGGCAATTATCACATTCTGTTGAGAATGCACCTGCCACATGATCAGGTTCTTTTGCCTGTTCGTAATTATCTTTATGACAGTCGTAACAATTTATGCCGAGAGGATCGAAACGGAGCAAAGAAGCTGACTCGTGGCATTCGAAACAATCGGACATGGCATGTGCCGCTAACAATGGAAAACGACTCAATTGGTGTATTTCGGTGGTATTTGCAACCAACCACGACTGTGGTGAATGACAGCGAGAACATTCATTACCAACCGTTTGCTCATGAACATCAGCATGACAAGCAATACAATCCGACTTCGTGCCGGTAAATACCAAACCAATATGGCAAGCCTTGCAACTCACCGCTTTATGCTGCCCAACCAACGGAAAATCAGTGTTGTTATGACTGAATTTATAACTTCCATCAATCAGCTTCCAGCCCTCAGAATTGTGGCAATCTGAACAACGAATTTTCATTTCATTGCCATGTGGCGACTGAGCGATAATATTCAGAGTTAGTATCAGTAAAACGCCTAAGATAAAATGAGTTCGCATGAACATTTGTTTGTGTATTGAAAAATCGATACTATTTTAGTTTTCTTTAATAAAGCCCTTATCCATTCCTTTATCGCCGCCGCCGCCGGTTGGATGACAATTTAAACAGGCATTGCTATTCCACTGGTATCCATTTACTCCATTGTGCTCACTATTCATGGATGACTGATTGTGTTCGTGACAATCGATACAGCTGAAAACAGCATAATTGGTTGGATTTGTATGACATTGCGAGCAAGTATTCCATTCATTCCTATGTTCTCCGGAATAAATTGGAAAATATTGTACATCATGGTCAAAAGTTGACGGAGTCCAAACAGACTGAGTATGACACTCAAGACAATTTGTTGAATATTGCTGCGTCGCATGCGGAGGATTCGTGGTTTGGTTATAATCTGATTGATGACAACCGATACAGGTGTTTGGTGTAGAATTGTAATTTCCATTGTGACAATCAGCACAGTTATTGGTAATACTCATGTGAGCACCGGCCAAAACGTAATAATTATTATGTGTAGGGAATGTTGCAGGTGCCCAGCCGGCAACAGTTGTATGACATGTTTCACAGGTATTTCCAATACCTAATTGTTGATGATTTGGATTAGCTGATTGGTTAAAATCTGTCGTATGACAATCGAAACAAACGGTAGAAGTTCCACTGTATCCATTGGCATGACATCCGGCACAATCAACATTGAGATGCGCTCCGGTCAATGGAAAATTTGACGTGCTGTGGTTAAATCCGTCCCCTTCACCATTTGGGTGACATTCAAAACAAGCATTACTATTGTATTGATAACCTCCAATTCCATTATGTTGTCCATCTGCTGTTGGCTTATCGTGATCGTGACAATCGATACAACTGAACAATGTAAAATTATTGGGTGTCGTATGGCATTCATTACAATTTGTCCATTCGCCATTGTGTTTTCCACTATAAATAGGGAAATATTGGTTGTCATGGTCAAAAGTTGCAGGTGTCCAGGCTACTTCGGTGTGACATGTCTGACATTCAGTGGAAAACTGTGATGAAGCATGTGGTGGATTTGTAGTCTGGTTATAATCATCAGTATGACAGTTGAAGCAAAGATTGTTTGTGGTGTTGTAATTTCCTTCGTGACAGGCGAAACAATCGGTCGTTGCATGCGCACCATTCAGCCCATAAAAATCGTTGTGATTATTCATGGTTGCCGGTGTCCATCCTGGGGCAGTTGTATGACAATCAGCACATGTTTTGGCCAGATTGAGTTCGACATGCTTTGGGTTTGAAGTTTGGTTGAAATCGGCAAGATGACAGCTTTCGCAAGCTGTACTGGTTCCAGTGTACCCATTGCTATGACATTGCGAACATGCTGTACTTAAATGAGCCCCTGTTAACGGGAAATTTGAAGTGCTGTGATTAAAACTGCCTTCACCTGAACCACTTGGATGACATTCGAAACAAGCATTGCTATTATACTGATAACCACCAACATCGCCATGTTTACTATTCATATCAGATTGATTGTGTTCATGACAATCGATACAGCTGAAAGAGCCATAATTACCGGCATTGGTATGACAATCGGTACAATTAGTCCACTCTCCTTCATGTTTGCCGGAATAGATTGGGAAATAATCGGCGTCATGATTTCCCATTTGGGCTGGTTTCCACCCCGGACTTAAATTATGACATTGATTGCATTCGGTCGGAAATCCGGAAACCTGGTGATTTGGATTCGTAGTTGCCTGATAATCTGAAAGGTGACAATTAGAACAAATAGGATCGATACTGTTATATGCCTGACCTTGAACGTGACAAGCATAACAATCACCAATTGCATGGCCTTCGGTTAGCGGAAAGAAAAGATGACTAATTCCCGAACCTTTCCATTCAAACGCACTCATTGCATGGCAATTATCGCATTCGGTGGAAAATGCACCTGCCACATGATCGGGTTCCTTGGCTTGCTCGTAATTTTCTTTATGACAGTCGTAACAATTAATG
>CANNKD010000033.1 GCA_947505205.1 Bacteroidota bacterium
CTGGAGAAAGCTCTGGTTTGTTTCCATTTGATTCAGCAACAGAGTGTTAATGACGTTGAAACCAATTTATCTCAAAAAAATCTTGCTGAAAATCTTGCAAAACGAGATGTTGCCCATACTCAACAACTTTCTGCGGAGCAGCTTGCTTTCGGGTATTTTGGTGAGGATAAACGGAATAAATCGTTAAGACAACTTTACCTAAAGATTTTCAAAAACAGTATAAAGAACTGAAATATTGATGTTTATCCATGACTAAAAACCAAATTCTGTAAATGTAAATATTATGAAATTATTACTATTAAGTAACTCTACCAACGCTGGTGAGCCATATCTCGGCTGGACAAAACCGTTTATCAGCGATTTTCTCAAAAGAAATTCAATCACTGAAGTATTATTTGTGCCTTATGCCGGTGTAAATCTGTCACAAGAATCCTTGACAAAATCATATGCTGTTTATGAGGAAAAAGTGGCTTTAGTTTTTAAGGATTGGGATGTTAAACTGAAATCAATTCACCATTTTAATGATCCCAATGAAGCTGTCATAAACGCAAAATGTATTGCAGTTGGTGGTGGCAATACTTTTCATTTAGTTGCTGAAATGCACCGAACCGGCATTATGAGAAGCATTCGTGAAAGGGTTTTAGAAGGAATTCCGTTTATGGGCTGGAGTGCCGGAGCCAATGTGGCTTGTCCGAGTTTACGTACCACAAATGACATGCCCATCATTCAGCCTGCCAGTTTTGACTGTTTAAATTTAATCCCTTTTCAGATTAATCCTCATTATTTGGATGCAAATCCTGTGGGACATGGTGGCGAAACGAGACAACAAAGAATTGAAGAGTTTCTTTCGATCAATCGTGAAATCAAAATTGCGGGTTTACGTGAAGCAAGCCTGATTGAAGTTGAAAATGAATCAATTAGCTTAAAAGGATATAAGCCACTTCGGTTATTTCAATATGGAAAAGAACCAATTGAAATAGAGCAGGGGAGTGATTTGAGTTTTTTGATGTGATAAGATAAAAATTGTTTTGGAGCTGAAGAAAGAAGAAATTTTAAATTTAAGCCAATACAGTTCATTCTTTATTTTTTGTAGTTTTGTAAGTAATAGTTCACTTATTTTTTTAAGTAGTTTTTTGAAGGATTATGTTCACACACAAGGCGACATCTGCGTTAATAGCAGCATTTTTGGCAAAGATTATACCCTTGCAGCCGGGCTTCATTCACCATAAAATACATTTCAGACAATTCAAACTATACACTATGCCATTTGTTAAATCCTTTTAAAATGAAAAAATCCCTTCTAGTAGTCCTGATCTTGTTGCCTGCATCCATTATTTCGTTCACCGGCTGTAAGACCAACAATGACGATTCGTATCAATTTAAATTTCAGTTTATTACCGAAGAATACAAACCCCTTAACTACACCGAAAACGGTGTTCTGACCGGTCTGGCACCTGAATTGTTACGTGAAATATGTAGCCGGTTGAATATTCCATTCGAAACCAGAGTATTAGCCTGGGAAGAGGGTTATACGCTGGTGCAGAACAACGAAAATGCAGTGCTATATTCTACAATTCTCAACAAAGAGAGAAAAGACTTATTCAAATGGGCAGGTCCCTATGCATCGCTTGATTGGTTGTTTTATACCGATTCACAGCATCAGATTACCTTAAATTCGTTGGAGGATGCAAAACAGGTTGGTTCTATCGGTGTAATTAAAGATTATGCGATTGAGCAATACCTGGTGGGTGAAGGATTTACAAATCTCGTTTATTGTGATAACAACATCGATGCTTTTGATAAGCTTCTGAAAGGTGAAATTGATCTTTTTCCTTCGGATAAAATCTCCGCTGAAGCAGCTTTGAATTCGCTTGGTAAATTAATTTATGATGTTTCAAGTGTTTTAACAATCAGAACTGATCTGGTCTATTTTGCTTTTAATAAAAGTATTCCGGATGCCGTTGTGGCTGATTTTCAGCATGAGATTGATATTTTAAAATCAAATGGCATCTTGAAATCACTCTATCAGCAATTTATGCATTCGCCTGATGCTCCCGATATTTTGCAAATGTATACTGAACAATATCCGCCATTGACTTTCAGGAATAGTTTTGGAGAAATCACCGGATTTGGGACTGATATTGTTAATGAAATAATGAAACGGAATGGCTCATTTAATGAAATCAAACTTTCGTTATGGAGCAATGGCTATGAACTAGCACTCAATAATCCGAATTTCTGTCTTTTTACGATGGATCGTACCGACCTTCGCGAAGATTTATTTAACTGGGTTGGCCCTATTGGAACCAATACTACTTATTTTTATATAAAATCTGGTTCTGGCGTTTCTATTACTTCAATGGAGGATGCAAAGAATTTAAGTGCTGTGGGAACAGTGAGTTCCTGGTTTTCGGATCAATACCTTCGTGATCATGGATTTACGAATATTGTTTCAGATAGTGATCCGGCAGTTATGGTCGAAATGCTGATGTCGGGCGAAATTGATACCTTTGTCTGCACCAGTATTACATTTCCTGATATTCTAAAATCACTTGGTTATCAATACAGTGAGGTGTCTTCCGAGTTTCCGCTTATAGCTTCCGATTATTATATAGCTTTTTCGAAAAGTACTTCGGAATCGATTGTGAATGAATGGCAGCAAGCACTGGATGCTACCATATCAGATGGCACCTATGCTGCTATTCAACGAAAGTGGTTTCCCGATTTGTAATTGAGTGTTTTGATTGTATCTCACTTCTCACATGCACTGATATCCCAGCTCTCTTTCAGGTTTTTGAGGGCATCCGGATTTACTTTTAAATTGATCGGCACTACGTTTTTTACACCCAATTCATTCATTGGTTTTCCTTCGAGAACATCAGCAGCCAGATTACCGGCAATGCTTCCAACTTCCTTATATTCAGCGCCGAGTCCAAATATTGTGTTTCCGTAAATATTATATGGATTATTGGTAAAAAGCGGAATGTTGGCCCTGGTTGCTGCGTTCACAACCTGATCAATGCCTGACTCCACCACATTGTCACCGCCAACCCAAAGCGCTTGCACACCTCTCATGGTGAGCGACATGGCGGTTTCAAGCACCTGCGTCGTGTTTTCCACACTCATCTCTACCAACTCAATACCCAGTTCTTTACATTTTTTGCGTGCCAGTTTCACACAGGCTTCCGAGCAGGTTTCACTCATACACCAAACTGTTCCAACCTTTTTCAGACCAGGATTCATCTGTTTGGCTATTTCAAAGGCTCTTTCGACAGGTTGAAAACTGCCAATACCAAGCAGGTGCTTAGGTCGCTGACCCGGTTCCAAACCACTGATTCCCACCCCTGAAACATAAGGGTCGGTAACTGCACAAAAAACATGCATCACCTGTCCGTTTTTATTGGCATTGGCCATGATTTGCAATGCAGGCGTGCTGATTGTTATTACAATATCGAAATTGCTGCTGACAATATTTTGTGCAATCATATTTCCGGTAGGAAGATCACCTTCAGCACTGAATTTCTCAATAATACAGTTTTTTTCTCCAAGATAACCCCGTTCAGTCAATGCTTCCATGATCCCTTTCTCAGTTTCATCGAGTACAATTCTTGAAGAAATTTTAAAGATGGCAATCTTTATCAATTTCTGTTTTTTAGCAGACTGACGATTTTCCATATCGAGCAAAAGGAGTGCCCCCATCGTTACCACCAATGCCAACAAACCACGCAGGAAAATGGAGTATTTCATCGTAGTATCAGTTAAACGTAATTGTCGGCCAGCATACTTGCAACAGCCGTATCGATATTATCCTTTCGGCGAAGTTCATCAAAAAGTGTTAATAAGTCGTTTATTTTCAGGCGCTTCTTTTCTTCGCCCCTGAAATCGTAGGCAACTTTTCCCTTGTGCATCATTACAATGCGGTCGCCCAGGTTTACCGCCTGTTGCATCGAGTGGGTGACCATCATGGTCGTAAGTTTGTCCTTCATAATCACTTGCTGGGTGAGGTCGATCACCTTGGCTGCTGTTTTCGGATCGAGTGCGGCGGTATGTTCGTCAAGCAGGAGTAATTTCGGTTTCAAGGCTGTGGCCATAAGCAGGGTAAGTGCCTGACGCTGCCCGCCCGAAAGTTTTCCAATCGGATTTTCGAGCCTGTCTTCGAGTCCCATATTCAATGGCTTCACCATGGCCCTGAATTCATGAATCAGTGACGCAGGCAGTCCCCAGCCGATGCCACGGTTTTTGCCCCGTTTCATGGCGAGTGCCAGGTTTTCCTGAATCGACATATTAGGTGCTGTTCCGCTGAAAGGGTTCTGGAAAACCCGGCCGATGAATTTGGCCCGTTGGTGTTCGCCCCATTTGGTAATATCAATATTGTCGAGGGTGATTATTCCTTCATCAACAATAAATGAACCCGCCACCGCATTCAGCATGGTCGATTTCCCCGATCCGTTGGTCCCGAGTACACACACAAAACTACCTTCTTCAATTTTAATTGAAACTCCCTGCAGGGCAACTACCTCGTTCACCGTTCCCGGATTAAAGGTTTTACTGATATGATTGATCTTAAGCATTTGCTCTACGTTTAAATGATAGTTTTTTATTTTTCAGCAAACCGGGCAATATGAGTGCGATGAATACAAACAAGGCCGTGATTATCTTCAGGTCGTTTGGGTTTAGACCCCAGCGCAAGGCAATAGCCACCAATAACCTGAACAAAACAGATCCCAATACAGCACCGAGAATAACAAATCCAACACTATTATCGTTGATAATCGCTTCACCAATAATAACACTTGCCAGCCCCCAGACCATCATGCCTATTCCCATCTGCACATCGGCAAAACCCTGGTATTGGGCAAGCATGGCGCCGGCGAGTGCAATAAATCCATTCGATAATGCAACACCAACAATGATCATCAATTTGGTATTGACGCCCAACGCGCGTATCATCTGATCATTGTCGCCGGTAGCCCGCATCGCGGTTCCAATATTTGTTTTGAAAAACCACCAAAGCAAAATGCAGAACCCGACGATCACCAAAAAGCAGAAAAGTAACAGCCAGAGATCTTTCACAGCAACTTCCCAGCCCAGGATGATGGTTCTGGCATCGGCGCCCGACCAAGACAACGAAAGATTCTCAATCCAGGTGAAAACGGTTGTTTCGCTCAATAACGGCATATTACTTTTCCCCATCACATGCAGGTTCACCGAATACAGGGCGGTCATCACCAGTATTCCGGCCAACAGCGGATTAATTTTGAAGCGCGTATGAATAATCCCGGTGACAGCTCCTGCAGCCATCCCGGCAAGGAAGGCAATAAAACTCGCGAGCAAAGGATTTACTCCTGCCACAATGAGCGAGGCTGCCGTTGCCGCTCCGAAAGTGAATGATCCTTCCGCGGTAATATCAGGAAAATCGAAAATGCGGAAGCTGATAAAAATGCCTAGGGCAAGCAAGGCGAGTATCAGTCCGATGGTTGTTGATCCGATAAGTAGTGACATATATTATTGTTTTGCAAGGTGTGAATTATATTTTATATTTCTTTTATTTTTTGGAAACAGGTTAGCCGATAGGAGCAATCCAACAAAAGCCGTGTACAAAATGGCTTTCACCAAGTCCGGTAATCTCACGTGTGTCATTCGTCAGATGAAGTATGTCTTTTAGCTCCGCAGTTTCAAACAGATAATCAATGGTTTCATTCAGACTAATTTCGGTTTTCTTGAGCGCGATATACGAAAAGACAGCTGCATGGAGATGGGCATGCAGACTGCTATCGGGGACTAACGGTCGAAGGAATTTTTTAATTTCGTTGCCCGGCTCATCCGAAAAAAGCCCCACGGTGAGCGTAAGTAGTTTGTTATGCGCTGGTTCTGTTGTAAAATTAACAGTTTCCTTAATTTCGGGGAAGGAGAATATTTTCTTCCCATCCACAGGTGAGGCATTCAGCGAAGTGCCTGTCAATCCAGCGCTTTCAGCAATAATCACCACAGCCAGTTGCTTGCTGTTGGTTATTTTTGAGAGATTTTCGGCCAAATTGCTTACCGAAATGGTATTACCATGTTTATCTGATTCGAACCGGACAAGATGGGAGAAATTTCCAGTAAACTGAAGTCCGTATAATGCAGTAAGCGAGGCAACAAGCTGGCCGGTTCCAACAATATAGTCGGGTTTTTTTGATCCGTCACCCGGAAGATAGGCAATGCTTTTCCCCAGTTGAATGAATTCACCAAAACGAAATTTACAATCTTCAAAGGTATTACCCAATGCACCCAGCCCAATTCCGAATGTATTATCACCTGATTTTATCAACGTGGCATCCGCTGGCGTATAAGCTGAGTTTTTAAGCTTCTCAGGATCCCCAAAAAAGTGAACATCTGATTTGTTTTTAGGCGACAAGGTATTGATAATGAATGTAAAACCATTTGATTCGATGGGGTCGACAGCCCCTTTTGTGGCAGGAGTTTTTTTTGATTTCTCAGGTCGTTTGCTCAGAAAATCGGCCAGTCCGACCATACTTAACACCTGCCTTACATTCTCCGACATGGCTTTAATCTGGAAATACCCGTTCACTGCGGTCAGGTTCTTGTGTTGGGTAATGAGAGATCTGATGCCGGCAGAACTAAGGTAATCAACGGCTGTCAGGTCGAGCGAAATCTGGTAGTGCCCCTCACGAACCAGACTGTCAATATATACGTTGAGATGTCCGGCCTGGTTTGCATCGAGTCGGCCGGTGCATTTAACCACCATCTCATCACCCAGTTTCTCCAAAATAATTTCAAGATTATTCATGTTTTTCACATATTAGTATAAGTACTTCTCAATTTTATTTGTCCGGTGCGTTTTTCTTTTTAATGATCAGGTCGGCAGTTGTAATGATCGATGCCGGAGTTTCGATGCCGTAAACAAGGGCAGCTTCAGGATTAATCACAGTCCTGATGTTTTTTAGCCGGCTGAAAGGGATATCAGCAGGAGATTTTCCTTTGACCACTTCCATGCCAATGTCAGCTATTTCAGCACCCTGTTGCAGATAATCGCCGGAAATGGCAGCGATGGCGCCCATCTCCACCTGACTCGAAATAAAGCAAAACAAAGGAACCCGCTGGGTTCTGGTGACTTTCACCATGCTTGCAAAACCCGGAATGGTGCAATTGTCAGGTAACTGACAAATGGCGTCAACATCTTTCATGCAAAGCAAGGTGGTAGCATCAACCACCTCCGAAACGGAATTCACCGGAACCGATATCAGGGTAATATTTTTGTTGTTGCACGATTTTTCAAGTTCCTTCAGCCCGCTGACGGATGCCATTTCACCGGGGCAAAAAAGTGTACCCACCGTTTTTACCTTAGGCAGATAGGTTGCAATTAGATCTAGGCCCTTGTCGGTAAAACTCAATCCGTCAATACCTGTGATATTGGCCCGGTGTTCAACATACGATTTGCCCAATCCATTGCCCACCGGATCGGCAACAACAGTGAATAATATCGGAATGTCCTTTATTTCTGACGAAAGCGCCATGGTAGTTGCCAGCACCGTTGAAAAAATCAGGTCATATTTTTTTTCGGCAACCACCCTCACAATTGTATTCAATGTTCCAAAATCGGCATTGGCATTGTATTCGTCAAAGGTAAAATCGCGGTGTTGAATATGGCCTTTTTCCTTCAATCGGGCTAAAATCCCTGTCGTTACATCGTTGCAATCAGGTGAAAAAACATAGTGAACCATGGCGATTTTTACAGGTGGATTGAATAGTTCTTTCTGACCAAAAATCAGATCCGCTATTTGCAAAATACTGTCATTAAACACAATACCAAACGTTTCTGCCTTGACCGGATTAATCTCCAGGTATGTTTTCGAAGGTGTTTGAAAAGGTATTTTTTCTGGACTTTTATTATTGAGTAAAATATCAACTGCCTGCAAGCCTGCATCATATCCATTCTGAAAGTAATCAACATCAATCTGGGCGATGCTTTCCATATTGCTTCCAACCGGTCTGTTGTTAAAATCAAAATAGGGGAGCTTTGCATTCACTACTCCCTTGATCAGTGTTGAAACGCCTGATGCCATCAAATTATCGCCCATCTGGCACACCGCATCGATGTTTGAATTCGTCATGCTCAGCACAGCATCGGGCAGCTCGGTGGCATTGTTGGCCGGAAAAAATTTCACTTCCAATCCATATACCTTGGCAATTTTTTCGAAATCTTCTTTGAATTTGATGGAGATGATCTCACCGGGGCAATAGATGGAACCCAGGGTTCTGATGTTGGGCGCAATGCTTGTTATTAGCCTGCACATGCCATCAAAATCACAATTGACGCTCACACCGGTGATGTTTTTATTGTGGTTTTGAAAGGTAGTTCCTGCACCGGCAAGGATAGGATCGCCCACCGCAGTGAAAACAACCGGAGTATCTTTGATTGTTTTTATAGCGGCCTGCAATGCCGGCGTGCAGGAAACAAACACTAAATTGTAACGTTGTGCCTGCACCTGATTCAGAATACTGTTCAGCATGGAGATATCACCACTGGCTTTGTAAATATCGGCCTGAAAGTGTTTATCCTTCACCAATCCATTCACTTCCAGACTTTTGAATATGCCTTTCTCAATATCGTCAATGGTGGATGCATCGATCCAGTGCACAAATGCAATATTGAGTTTTTCTTTTGGTATAGCGCGCGAATGTTTACGGTTCGACAGATCAGAAAGCAAAAGAATCCCCCCCAATATGAGGAAGAAAACAACTCCCTGAACTACTTTTCCTGCGTCCTTCATACCTATTGATACCTTATTGTTATTTATTTTGCTTGTCCTCGCTGAGATATTTGGAAGGCACCTGCACACTGAAATATTTCATGGCTTCCTTGTTTACCTTGATGGATGTTTTGGAAACATATTCAAACGGAATATCAGCAGGTGATGTACCGTGTATTACCTTCATGGCCAGTTTCACAGCATCTACACCGGCAACATAATAATCACGTGCCAGCGCGGCAACAGCCCCTTTGTCAACCTGGTCACTCACAAAACCAAAGTAGGGTATTTTTGATTTGTAGGCTTCCTTGATAATGGAGGCATAGCAACTGCCGGTCAGGTTGTCGGAGATTTGCGTGAAAGCCTGAATGCCGCGACTTGTGATGGCCTGAGAAGCATCGGAAACTTCGGTAACTGTATTGGCCGGAACGGCGATTAATGTTAATCCGCGTTTTTTGGCTGCCATTTCAAGTCTTTCAAAGTAGGCTACCGAATTCACTTCGCCCGGTGTATAGATTGTCCCGATGGTTTTGATACCTGGCATGGTTTCAATAACCAGATTGATCAGGCCTTCAAAATCACTCATGGTCGAGATACCGGTGATATTTGGCTGGTGATTTGTGAACGATTCGCCCAAACCGGCCCTCACGGGATCGCCCACATTGGTGAATACGATAGGTGTTTTTTTAATTTTTTTAGAAAATGATTGCAAGGTTGGTGTAGAAGCTGCAAATATTAAATCCCACTTATCGCCCGCAACAACCTCAGTGATGCTGTTCAGGGTCGAAACATCACCCTGGGCATTAAATACCTTCATCGAATAATTTTTACCCTCGATGAAGCCATTATTTTTTAATTCGTCCCTGATACCTTTCTCTACGTCTTCCGAGTTCGGCGAATCGTTATAATGCGTCAGGCAAAATTTATATATTTTATTGGTCTGAGGATTGTCCGGTTTCAGGTAAATGGCAGGAAATTTGATATTTAGTTCTTTGGCTACCTCCATGTTCAATTTTATATCTTCCTCAACGAAATTGACAATGGGAATTTCTGCCGGACTTTCACCATTCAACACCCTGGCAACATAAGGTGCAGTTTGAATTCCTGTGCTGTACCATCCTATGCCAACTGCAGCCAACGCTCCCTGATTCACATAATCAACGTCATTTAAAATGAGCGGAATCCTGTTGTCGCGGCACACCTTTATAATGCCATGTATGGCCTGTACGGCAGTATTGTCGCCCGTGACCCACATCACATCAATATTTCGCATACACAGTGCCGATGCCGCCTGAAACACTTCAGAAGTGTTAATCACCGTGGTTTCGATCAGTTCAATCCCTTTTGTTTTTACGTATTCGCTGGCTGTTTTAACCACTTTCACTGAGTTGGCTTCCGAAGAATTATACAATGTCCCAATACGTTTGACTTCCGGAAATACCTCCTGAATGAAATCAAAGGTTTTTTCAACAGGTGGAAACGAGCCTACACCGGTCATCATAGGCAAATGGTCAGTATAACTCTTTCCGGCACCGGCTTCGAGTGGTGTATAGGTCATAGTAAAAACCATCGGGTGTTTTTTTACGGCAGAGATGGCGGCCGTAATGCCGGGTGTAGAGGTAACAATAATGAGGTCTACCAGCTGATTATCCATATTCAGGTGAATGGGCTGAAGATTACCAATTTCGCCGTTCGCATGCTGAGCAATCACCTTCAGATTACTGTCTTTCACAAATCCAAGTGCTTTCATGCCATCCCATAATCCAGCCATGGTCATGTCGAAAGTGGCATCCGGACCAAAATATGTTAATCCGACTGTATAATTTTTTCCGGGAATGGCATTTTCCTCAGCCCTTCCTTCCACAATTTGTTTTTTTTCTTTTTTAACTTCACGATTCTCCCTGTCAGAAAAAAGCAGGATGCTTCCGGTCAGTACCAATGCGATGATCCCGTTTAGTATTTTTGTGATTTTCATCTGAATACTTTTTTTTTGACTTTTGTGATCAAACGAACTGTATGACAATGATTTAAGTCAATTTACCCTACACAATCATCTACGATTTGAGTGCTGATTCCTGCGTTTCAAATATTTTAAAAATCGACGAAAAACCCGAAATATCGAATATTTCTTTGATGGCCGGTTGCAGCTTACATAGGTGTAATTTTCCGTTTATTGGCAGGGTTTTCTTTTGTGCAATAAGGAACACGCGCAAACCCGAACTGCTGATGTAATGTAATCCGCTGCAATCGAAAACAATATTCATTTCACCTGCATCAAAAAGCCTGTTTATCTCCGATTCAAACTGGCTGAAATTTGTTGTGTCGATTCGGCCCTCGATGTGAAGCACGGTGAAATCACCGATTTTTTCATTCGTTAAGTTCATATTATATGGTTTTTGTTAATGTCAAAATGTTCAGTTTGTTTTTTCTTGTGTAGCTAACACTATTCATAATTTTAGAAATCAGAAAGATGCCCAGCCCACCCACAGGCCGGTCTTCAGTTTTTAGTTCAACATCGGGTAACTGCGCCGAAGTGGGGTCGAATGGTTTTCCATCGTCTGAAATAACGATCGTCAATTCATTTTCCTGAATTGAAATATAAATGATTATCTCATGCTTGCGTTCATCGTCAAAAGAATAGAAAATTACGTTAGAAACAGCTTCTTCCAGCACAAGGTTGATGTTCATTGTAAGTGGCACGGACCATTGCCATGTTTCGGCGAGCTCTTCAATTTTATCAAAAAGAACTGCCAGTTCTTCCACCTGGTTTTCAATAATGAAATGAGCCTCTTTCCTTTCAGCCATAATACGCAGTACTTATAGAATTGTACGGTTTAAATGTTAAGAAAAATATGTATAAAAATGATATTCAATATTTTAAACAAATTTTGTATTTCAAAAACAAATCTGTGATGCGCAACTTATGTTCAAATTTCGTCAAATTTTTTAATATATCAAAATCTATTTTTTTATAGTCTGTTTATTTGTGCATTTGTGGCCTGCATTATCCTAATTCAAAAGTTGTAATCCCAAAAACTTTGTGTAAAGCTATTGCCGGCGGCTGCCCGTAATACATTCTTGCACATTCAAATACAAATCGGGTGTTGAAGTGTCTGGTCATTACGACAGCATCCATGTTTTTCGATGAAATATCCAGGAACACCGTTTCGCCCGGCACGGCATTCAGACAGGCGGTGTAAAGTGCCTGTGCAATGGTGGCATCATCGGCAAAAAGTGGTCCGATTTTATATCCGATTCCCGCCTTGCGCATCACCGCAAAACCCTTGATCTGACCACCGGAGGTATATTTGAAATTCACATTTCCGGGAATGTTCAACCAGGGAACAAGAAACTGTGGTCTTGGAAGTCCGAAACAGTGGCTGTCGAAGGCTATGATTTTTTCATAGTCATCATTTGAAATTAAGGAGATATGCTTGTCCAGAGGGTATATTTTGCCTGTGTTTTCGTGTCTTTCGTCTTTGAAGGCTGACACAAACCCTCCTTTACAATAAAAAGGCTGCATCGCCACCACGCCATCCATGCCAATGGCAGCACCTTCACGCAATCGCGATAAAAGCAGGTTTCTGCGCTGATACCACAGTTTCCGTCCGATACCTGAGGAACGGTATTCCTGCTTCACAATGAACAAACCCATAAATCCAAACCGGTCATCATACGAAACAACTGAACCACCAGCGATCATTTCCTCTTGGTTAAAATATCCATAATGCCCGTCCGGGTCGGTAGCGTAAAACACTTCGGCATCGTACGGTCCCGGATTCCAGCCTTCCTTTTCGGCCCACGAAACGAGTGTTTTAACTTCGTCAAGGTCAAGCTTTTTGAGTGTAAAGGTTTCAATATCAATATTTTTCATGCGTTGTTACCTGCATTTTGATGTTTCATCGAAGTAAATAGCAGTTGCGAAATCAAGCCGGTTCGTGCAGCAAATATTCGCAAAGCAAACTGGCGGCAATCATCGAAAGTCGTTTCTGATAGGTTGGTAATGTGTAACATACGATGGGAAGCGTCCATTCAAGGAGTGCCAGGTAGTAGGGCATTATATCAGGATTATTCAAACTGCTGCTGAAAGCATATTGCCTCATTTTCAATATAAGTCCTGAGTTTATGCGTATTTTATCTGGATGCGCTCCATGATAACTGATTTCAGGTATCTCATCAAGTTGTTTTACCTGATAGAAATTCGTCATAAAATTCAGATATTCAGCCATATCTGCTTCATTTTCGACCGGAGAATTATCGATCATGAAAATTGCCTCGAGCCGGGCGAAGTCAGATACAATCGACCGGGGCCGGGTTTCAGAAAAATCGATCAGGTATACATTCATGTTCTCATCGAGCAGAATATTCTGCATATTCAGGTCACCATGGCAGATGCTGGTGTGATAATGTATGGTTGATTGACGGCGTCTGGCATACTCGTGTTTAAGAAACCAGTACGGATTGATCATTCTCCGGTTCATTTCGGAAACGTTGATATATTGCTCGTCAGCTGAAATCGCAAACAACTCACTGACTGTAGTATAAATATGCGGAAAGAAGGTAAATGTTGGGTCGTGGTCTTTGTAAGGCGAAATAGTGCTCATAACAGGTTGCCCGTACCAGGGTTTCAAAATCTGAATAAAAATCTTATCGAACAGTGGTTCCAGTATTTCCAGCGCTGATTGATGGTAATAATGTGTCAGCCATTTGAGCTGGCTTGCTTCTCCGCCAATGCCGACGAAATTATATCGTAATGCACCGGTTTCGCCATAAAATTCGGCCCCCAGCACAACAGCACTGTTGTTAAAAATATAGGGAAGTGCGAATTGTTTGCATCGTTCCGATTCTCGTAAAATTAAGTCACGGTGTGCAATTTTCAATACCGTAGGACGCATTTGACGTCCTTCGTGGTCATACGAAATGACACGATAGGTTTGGGCAGAATACCCGCCATGCAATTGCTCAATAATCAGTTTTGAAGAATCGGTATAGAGTTGTCGCGCCAGAAACGCTTGTTGTGACCCAAAAGTAAGTCCGTCTTTTGTTTCAATCACCAACAATTGGTCCATTCCATTGGCAAACGCATCGGTAATAAACAGCCAGATATAAGGATTCTCAAGTTGAAATGTCTGATTAACAGTTTCTACCGAAAGGATATTTTCAAAGGATAAGTAATTCTGAACGATTTCATGAAGTGATAAATCTGCTGTCGGAACATTGAGTGATGCCAGATTAAATCGTAGTCCGAACAGTTCGTTTTTATCATTTTCATGAATCCATTGCCCGAAATGACTCAATCCTTCTTCCTCAGCAATTTTCTGCAATGCAGCATCGTTCGGTAACGCGATGGTAATGGATGGTGATTCTTTTTCAAGATTGGCAGCAACCATTAACAGGCAGGAATCTTTGGTTGAAATTTCCTTTTTTAACTGATCAATGGCACTCATCAACTCACTCGATGACAAATTTGCAGGTTGTGTTAGTTTCAACAATCCGGTAGGATAGGAAGCAAATGACAAGGCTTCGTAAACGAAAATTCCGGCCTTCTTTTGGTCAGAGGCTATTCGGAAATCGGCTTCCTGATTCTGCGCAGCTGGTAAAAAACCACAACAATTTTCGGCCATCACAAACAAATCTGTCCTATCGTGAACTGCGCTGACTGATTCGGTTAAGGAACCAAATCCGATGGCATAGCCAAGATCGTGGTAACTGATGATCTCAGGGTTTTTCCATAATTTCCCTTGTTCTTTCTCAAAACCAAAGGATTGAAAAACAAATTCTTTACCCTCCACAACAAATACTTGTGTTTCAGACCTGGATTTCTGCGTTAGCTGAATCATCGACAGTGCGGTCTCCACCTTTGAAACGATGCTGAACATTTTATGCAAACCTGCGGTTTCAAGCACCTGATACACTTCGGGAACAACATCAGTAAGATACAATTCAGCACGGCCTGACATCAGTCTTTTTTTAGTTTTCAATAATATCCGTATTCCGGCACTTGATAAATACTGACACTCAGAAAGGTCGATGATAATATCCTGGCTGTTCTCCGAAAATTCAAGTAATGCAAGCTCGAGATCATTACTGCTTATGGCATCAATGCGTCCGAGTGGTTTTAACGATCTTGTTTTTTCATCGGTAATTACTTTCATCGTGCAAAATGTTATGTGTTGAGGTGCTATGATTGATTTTTTATACGGTTTCTTGTTATTAGAAATACTTCTTGTTCCAGTCCTAATTACCTATAATCCTGCATGATAACGGTCAGCAACTCCCGGGTGATTTCTGAAGCAATGACAATTTTAGCCGGGTCAACATACACATTGTTCAGGTATTGCATTTTCAGAATATCTCCATCCCGAAGTTCCGGTATGATGCCACTGAGCATAAAACCTACCTTATTCATTTCTCTTGCCATCACAGCAGCATAGGGCAATCCGAGTGGTATCTCAAGGTAAATTGTTTCTATTTTCTTCAAACAAAGTTCTCTGAGTTGTCGCGTAACCAACGCAATGGCATCCATGCCCATCTGGTTGATCATGATGACAGCGATATTCAGGTCAGGTTTAATAGCCGTGTTGATAACAGACAGACCTTGCAGAACAACGGGTGATTCATTGTCAGCAACCATGATGACTTCACGGTCGATTCCGACGTGCTTGTATATCATCTGTAGCAACGGATAAAATTTTTCGTTCAGGTAAACCTTTCGGTGGGGTTCCTGATTTGTTTTCAGATAGAAAAGCACTACTGCCTGACGCTGTTCACTTTTTTTATCATTATTTATTTTTTTAAAAGTCAGGTTCTCACTGGCATAGGCAAGCATGATGCCGGTTTCTTTGGCTCCCAAACTGATGTTTCCCTGCTGCGTAAACGAATGTATTGTAACTGCTTCGCTGTAAATACCATACATATTGTTGCTGTGGGCATAGGTGTGCAGGAATTTTTTTGATTCCTTGAAAATACTATGACCCCGATACCGTGGATCAACCATGGCGGCCCCCGAATCGGCTACCCGCGCACCTTTGTACTCAAAAAACAGACTCAGATTGCCAACAATTTCATTGTCGCTGTTGATGGAGACCACTGAAGTTAGTAATCCGTTTTCAATCAATTCCCTTATTTTCTCCGGAAAATAAAACACTGAAGCATAGGTATAACCATAAACACGATAGGCCAGACGAGACAGCATTGAAGCATCGGCAGGCTGAATAAGACGCAATGTCGGAACATCTGTGGCGGCGGTTGTCTCCTCGTCTTGTGATCTGTTTTTGTCTTCCGCTGCAAGCATGTCAGCAATACTCGTTTCCGGCAGGTATTTGACCAATTCCATTTTTTTACCACCCCGCCCAAGATTGATGATGTTGAATTCATCCGCAAGGTTTCGCATCAGCAACAGGCCAAGAGCTGCACTTTCCTTCTTGTCCAATTGATCCTCATCAGATGGAATACCCTGGTCTTCAATCGAAATGATAAAAGCACCGGGTTTGTAGCCAACCTTAACATCCAAACTGCCCAGCTCGTCATCCTCAAAAGAGTTTTCGATGGCGTTTAATACAGCTTCTTCTGTTACCAACTCCAGTTTTGTGAGATCGGATTCGGTGAATTTGAAAAGTTTAGCATAAAACAACACAAATTCCTGTGCCGAACGGATGTAAAGCTTATCGGAATATATACTGAGTTTTGCGATATACTCTTTTGAAAGCAATTTTTTGGATAACATAAGAAAGGATTTAGATTCAGTGAGAATAAATAAATTATTCGGTTAAATGAATATTTTTCGACATGCTTAAAATGTTTTTATTATTCAATCGCTCATAGCTGAGATTATCCATGATATTGCGGACAAAATGGATTCCCAAACCACCAATTTTTCTGTCTTCAACCGCTAAACCAATGTCCGGTTCAGTAAATAGTAAAGGATTAAAAGCCTTGCCATCATCTTCAATGCGCATTTGAATGATTTCATGATTAAGCGACAGGTAAATTTGAATAATGTGTTCATTCGTGTCGTCATAACCATAGAAAATGATATTTGAAACCAATTCCTCGAGCACGAGATTCAGGCTCAGGATTACACTCATCGGGACATTCCATTCATCCGATAAACTTTCGAGGGTATCAGCTATCACTGCTATTTGAGTCAGCTGATTCTTAATTGTGATTTCTTTCTCAGCCATCATAAAAATAATAATATTTCAACCAAAGTATTTTAGTGAAAGCAGGGTAATATCGTCGGATTGTGCTATCCCATGAGAAAATAAATTTACATCATCAACAATGGTATTTACTATGTCGAAAGCACTGTGATTTCGAAGCGTTGGGAGCAGATTTTCGAGGCGCTCTTCTGTGTAAATTTTATCATTTTGGTTGAAAGCCTCAGTAACTCCGTCGGTATAAAGCAAAATCCCGTCGTTTGGGTTTAATTGTATTTTCATCGAAGTGAATTCATGTCCTTCAAAACAGCCCAAGATAATATCGCCTGTCGATTCCAGTTCTTCCACAACATGGCTGCCATCTCTCAGAATATATGGCGGATTATGACCCGCGTTGGCATATTCCAGCTCGCCGGTTTTCATGTTCATAATGCCATAAAAAACGGTGACAAACATACACGAAACACTTTCATTGCACAGGAGGTTATTCACATATTGCAGACACTCGCCGGGGGCGGTACCGTTAAGGCCAGTGGCCCGGATCAGGGTGCGGCTGACTGCCATGAAAATGGCAGCAGGAATTCCTTTGCCTGAAACATCGCCAATAACAAAACCCAGGCGGTTGTTGTCTATCATAAAAAAGTCGTAGAAGTCGCCCCCGACTTCTTTTGCGGCTGTCATCGAAGCGTAGATTTCGAAATCCTTGCGCCCCGGGAAAGGTGGAAATATCTTAGGCAGTATGCCTTGTTGAATATCGCGGGCCACGCTCAGATCCTGCTGTATGGAAATTAGCTGATCATGCTCCTTCATCGCCATATGCTGAAGTCCAATTTCGTCGAGTGTTTTATTGATGGTGATCTCCAGGTCTTCGAAATTTATGGGCTTTGTGAGAAAATCGAATGCGCCGCGGTTCATGGCAGTGCGAATGTTTTCCATATCACCATAGGCCGAAACAATCACCGTTTTCAGCGAAGGTTTCTTTAATTCCTTTAACTTCAGAAGTAAGGTGAGCCCATCCATTTCGGGCATATTTATATCTGAAAGGATGATCCCGATATTTGGAAATTCTATCAATTTTGACAGCGCTTCAAGACCATTGTGGGCAAACACAAAGTCTAATTCCTCATTTCTTATCTGACGGCGAAACTTTTGCCTGATTAGCGGTTCAAGATCAACTTCATCGTCAACAACCATGATCTTGATTTTAAATTGATTCTCCATATTATTTGATCGTTATTATTTTATGTGTTATTTCGATGCAATGGGAAGTAATTATTATCATATTTTAATTAGAAATGATTCACAATTCCAGTTATTTATATCATTTTGAATTGTCTATTCTTAATTGTCAATTTTCAATTGTCCATTACTTATGTCAGGTTCTTTGGAATCGTAATCAGAAACTCGGCAAATTCACCTTCCTTCGATTCCACTTTCATTTCTCCGTGATGTTCCTGTACCACAATATCATAACTTAAAGAGAGCCCCAGACCCGTTCCCTGACCAGCCGGTTTGGTGGTGAAGAAAGGATTAAAAATTTTGTCGATAATCTCCTGCGGGATGCCTTTTCCATTGTCGCGGATACGGATCTCCACTTTGTTGCTGAGGTTTTTGGTGTGTATTTCGAGCAATGGAAAATAGGCGTCTTTTAACTCTTTTTTCTTTTGATTTGTCGAATAGCAGGCGTTGTTGATGATATTCAAAAAAACCCGGCTGATGTTCTGAGGCACCACGTTGATCATGCCAACTTGCGGATCATAGGCTGATTCTATTTTGATGTTGAAACTATTGTCCTGTGCGCGCAGGCCGTGATAGCCAAGGTTCACATATTCGGCAAGTACCGCGTTGATATCAGTGGGTTGTTTATCGCCGGCTTTCCCGCGCGAATGCAACAACATTCCCCTCACAATGCTATCGGCCCGTTTTCCATGATCATTTATTTTCATGGCGTTTGAGCGTATATCGTTGGTAATTTCCAATAAATATTCCTTGTTCTTTTCCGGAAGTTTATCTGAAAGATTTTCCAGTTCTTCGGTAAGTTCTTTGGCAAGATCAACGGTAAGTTCAGCGAAATTGTTTACAAAATTCAGCGGGTTCTTTATTTCGTGAGCGATTCCGGCGGTAAGTTGCCCGAGTGAAGCCATTTTTTCCGATTGCACCAACTGTGCCTGGGCAGCTTTCAGTTCATTGTTTGCCTTATTGATTTGTTCGTAGGCAATGGCATTTTCGTAGGCAATGGCAGTATAGTTGGTCAAGTTGTTTAACATATCTAACTGGTACTGGGTGTATGCATTTTTCTTGAAGCTTTGGGCAGAAACAACCCCTAACACCCTGTTTTCGATGATCATTGGCAGATAAATCAATGAAGAAACGGTTTCCCCGGCTTTTGGCACCGCCCGGTTAGGGACATATTGCTTGTATTCGTTTTCAACATCGTTCATAAAAATTGGCTTTGCATGATCGACGCACCACACAGCAAAACGATTTTTTTCGTCCATCGATATTTCGAAGGAAGGGAGTTTTTCACCTTTTTCCATGGATAGCCGGCATTGCAGTTTCCGTTCCTTCTCGTTGTAAATCATGATCAGGAAACTACTGGCATCGAGCAAAGTGTTTACGTTCTCATAAACAATGGTTTCAATATGCTCTATATCAAGGGTAGATGTTATCTTTTTCCCTATTTCATTCAAGGTTTTCACATTGTTAAATGCAGCATCCAATTCGTTGTTTTTTTCCTTGAGTTCGAAAGTGCGGGCATCCACTTTTTGCTCAAGAGTACGGTTGTAATCTTCTAATTTTTCATTCGAAATTTTGAGATTCTCTGAGGCATCCTTCAGGTCGCTGATGGTGTTGGCCAGCGCTTTTTGCATGAAGATGAAAGAAGAATTCAATTTACCAATTTCGTCTTTCGATTGAATCGAAGGCAATTGTACAGCAAAGTCACCCTGGGCAAATTTCCCGGCAGCCTGAGTCAGCGCTCTCAACGAACCGGTTATTGAACGTGAAATGAATATGATCACAATCAAAATAATGATTAATCCGACAAAAGCAAGGATGAAAATATTGAGATAAAGCTTGTAAACATCTGCCATGAACTCATCAACCGGAAATACAATTCCGACCGACCATCCGTTTAAAGTAATCGGTGCATAAGCAATCCAACTCAGTTTACCGGTTTTAAGATTTCGATATTCGATTTCGGCAAAGCTAGTTTCTCCATGGATCATATTACGGCCTATTTCGCGCAGCGTTGTTGATTTTTGTTCATCAGCAATACTAAAAATTGTTTCATTCATTATGAGTTCTTTAGTAGGATGTGTAACAATTGTTCCGTTGGATGAAATCATGAAACCATAACCTGTTTTGTTGACCTTTATTGAGTTTATATAAGTCTGTAACCAGTCGAGCGAAATATCGGCTGTAAGGATGCCAATAAATTGTTTTTGCCCTGATATTTTCCTGTAAAGTGGAACAGAGTAGGTTGTCATGATTACGTTTCCTGCGCCAACATCATTATAGGGTTCACTCCATACAGACCGATTTAATTCTTTAGGGATTTGATACCAATCCATGGTGAAATAGTCATAGTTTTCATCTCCGATATACTTGTATTCAATTTTCTCTGCGTTACGGCAAAAATAAGGCGCGTAGTACTTCTGATTTGTATCCATATAATAGGGTTCAAATGCCAGTGCAGCGCCAAATATTTCAGGATTATTGGCAACTTCCTGCCGTAACAACTTAATCAGTTCATCCTTGGTAAAATCTGATGAATCAATGACTTGAGAAAAATTTTCGGTTATTTTTTGTACCAGGCTAAGTACTTTATCAACTTTTTCAACTGCAGCAATCGTTAGGTTTTCGGCATTCCGTTTCAGGTTTTTCTCAACTTCTTTTTTCGTAATACTATAATTGTAAAGAAAAATGACGGCAAAAATCAATGAAATGCTTGTAAAAATGTAAAGAATCAACTTAAAAGCCAATCCTCGTTCCGGTTTATTGTATTTCATCCGCAGGTTTATAATTGATACAGTGTTTCATTTATTATTTAGTACAGGTTGATAGAAATTTTCAAAAGAAGGTACCTCTTTTATCAATCCGCTCTCTTTTAATATGTTACCAACAAATTGATAATCACTGATGGACAGGCTGGTGTTAAAACTGTTGGTTGCGCTCGAAAAATACAAATCCTTGTAGCGGTCGAGCATCCATTGTTGATGCACCCGGTTTACGGGTTGGTTGGTTTGTTTTGAATATTTCACCACGATATCAATGGCTAATTCAGGATTTTCGAAGGCAAATTTCCAACCTTCAAGGGTTGCGGATACAAAATCAGCACAAAGTTTTGGGTCTTTTTTCAGCTTATCCGACAAGCAATAGATGCCGTCTTCCAGAAAATTTAATCCATAATCGGCAAAGAAAAAAGTAACGAGTTCATCTGGATTAAAACCCGAATTGATGATTGAATGGTATTCATCGAACCAATTGGCGGTGGTAATATCGACTCCGTCCATCAGAAACAGGTTGTTGGTACTTCCAATGGGGATGATCTTAACATTGAGCTTATATTTATTAAACAATGCCCTGGGTTGTATTTCAAAGCCAGTCCAGATACCCGCTTTTTTTCCGTTAAAATCCTGAATGGTTTTGATGCCGCGTTTCTTTTTGGCGACAAACATGAGCGAAGAACGCGTGGAAGGCTGGGCAATGTTGACAATATCAGTTCCGGATGCTTTTAATTCGATGGCACTGGCGAGCCAGATGGCTGCGAAATCTGCCTTACCGTTATCAATCAAGTCTTTTGAGGTGATAAACGGACGATAAGGAATGATGGTAACATTGAGCCCGTACTTTTGATATATACCATTTTCAACTGCAACATAGTATCCGGCAAACTGGGCATTGGTAACCCAGTAGGGCAGAAAAGTTACCTGACGGGAATTAGCGGAATTGCTTGTATCAACAAGAACACTTTTTGTTGATGTTTCAGATTCGTTTTTGATTTTGCCTTTGCAACCCAACATCGAAAAAGCCATGATGATGAGCAGCATGGTTTTTATAGATTGAATTTTTGATAAAGAATTACTTGTAATAGAATTCATTTATGTCAGTTTAACCATAAGACTGATGTAAAGATACGTTTCAATTACAAATTAGATTCATTATTTTCAAAAATTAATTTGGATAAAAAATATTCTTATCAATTTGAAGAAAGATACACCAATTGCACTACCTTTATATTGAAAATCGAAGTAATAGTCAAATTCGATATTATTATAATGGCATTGCAGATAGATTATTTAGCTGCTTTTATAAATCAATTCGGTTATAAATTAAATAATAAAAATAAAATGGAAGAAACGAATGTCGAAAGAGCTGATGAGTTGATGAGGAAAGCGATTTTTGCAGCGGCAGAATTTCAGCAGTTTAATCAGCAACAAACGGATCATGTTGTTGAAGCAGTTTATAAAGCCGGCCTGAATGCAAGGATAAGCCTTGCAAAAATGGCCGTTGAAGAAACAGGCATGGGAATTTGGGAGCATAAAGTGTGGAAGAATGTGATCGGAACACAGCTGGTGTATGAAAGTATAAAAAACGAAAAAACTGTTGGCGTAATTTCAGATGATCCTGTTACAGGCATCACCGAAATCGCCCAGCCTTTAGGTCCTATTTTTGCTGTAACACCAGTTACAAACCCGACATCAACGGCGATGTATAAGATATTGATCGCCTTGAAAACCCGCAACCCAATCATCATAAGCGCACACCGTGGTGCCGCAAAATGTACGGCGGAAGCTGCTCGGATTTGCTATGAAGCTGCTTTGTCAGCCGGAGCACCTGAAGACTGCATTCAGGTTATACCTTCAGGTTCTCGTGAATTCACCCATTTGGTGATGGCACATCCGAAGATTGCTTTGATTCTTGCCACCGGGGGCACAGGTTTGGTGAAAGCCGCCTATAGCTCAGGTAATCCTGCCATTGGTGTCGGACCGGGAAACGTTCCTGTTTTTATTGATGAAAGCGCTGATATTTCTTTTGCGGTGAGTAATGTTTTATCATCGAAAACTTTTGACAACGGAACCATATGTGCCAGCGAACAATCGATCGTTGTGGTGGATAAAATTGAACAAAAAGTGAAGGAGGAATTTGAACGCCAGCATTGTTATTTCCTTACTAATGAGGAAATTAAAAAAGTGGAGAAAATTGCTGTGGTGGAAGGTGCCATGACGATGAATCCATTGGTTGTCGGACAGTCTGTTGACAACATTGCCCGTTTGGCCGGTATCACTGTTCCCGAAGGGACAAAATTAATCCTTGCCAAACTCGCTGGTGTTGGCAAGGATTATCCTTTGTCGCATGAAGTGCTCGCGCCGATTTTGGCATTCTATTCCTGTAAAGATTATAATGCAGCCATCAATATTTGTCTCGATCTCAATTATCTGGGTGGTATTGGCCACAGTGCCGGTATTTATGCCAATGACGAACGCGTAATCATGGAATTTTCGCAGCTGATCAATGCCGGACGTATCGTGGTTAACACACCCACTTCGCAGGGTGCAGTTGGCGGAACGTTTAACCTGTTGGTTCCCTCATTAACATTGGGCTGCGGTACCGGTGGAAAAAATATAACAACCGAAAACATTACTGCCCGTCACCTGATCAATGTGCAACGGGTATGCCGGCGCAGGATCAACCATAAATTTATGGATGCAGACCAGCGCATGTATTTCGATGAAAACTGCACCGAAGCGGTTTTGAAACTGGAATATCATAAAAACCATTAATAACCCGAAACATGTTAAAATCAGATTACAATAAATCAGAAAAAGTGTTGACATGTGCCTTCACCGGACATCTCGATACAAACAGCTGCATCATCCTGAATATTGAGGTGAACGCTGCCATCGATATTATAAAAAGTGCTGAAAACGCAACAACCCTGTCCGGCACCACCATCATTTTCGATGTATCAGGTGTCAGTTATATCGCATCCTCATTCATCCGCATTTGTGTGAATATGGCACGACAGGTTCCCAAAGGAAATTTCTCGATGATAAACTGCGATCCATTTATCAAAAAAACCTTTATCATCGCCGGTTTGGATGAATTATTGAAAGTGAATTAACGTAAGTATGCATTGTCTCAGCTGACAGAGAATTTTCATTCATTTGGCAATATCCTAGTTGGTCAGCCCTCGGTCAATGAATATACTATGCCATTAATCATCATCCTACAATATTCAATTGGAAAATTGGTTTTGACCTTTTGAATAGAACATCTCAAAAAAAAGCCTCCTTTTTAACCTATATACCTGATTTTTAAGTTTATAAGATTAATGAATATCAGGATCAATAAAAAGTCTTTTCGATGAGGAGTAAATAAACAAAAATGCATGTAAAGGGTCATGTAAAAAAAAAGTACCTGATTATCAAGTACTTTAAGTGATCCCGGAAGGATTCGAACCTTCGACCCACAGCTTAGAAGGCTGTTGCTCTATCCAACTGAGCTACGAGACCAGTTTGGTTTGAAGCGTGCAA
>CANNKD010000034.1 GCA_947505205.1 Bacteroidota bacterium
CAGTTGCAACCAAAACACGCAGTTTGCCCGATTTGAAGTTTCGCAAAGCTTCGGTGCGAGCCTGCTGACTTTTTTTACTGTGCGTGGCAGCAGCTTCTATTCCGTTTTTAATCAACTTGTCAGTAACATTATCGGCTTGGTAAACCGATGAAGTGAAAACCAAAACCTGTTGTAAGTCATTGTTTTTTAGTAAGTACCGAAGCAGTGGGCCTTTCTTTTCCTCCGAAACAAAATAACCTAATTGGGAAATCAAATCAATATTTTCACTTTCCGGCTCAATTTTGATAACTATTGGATCGTGCAATAAAATTTGGTTGATATTCTTTACATCCTCGCTCAAGGTTGCTGAAAACAATAGGTTTTGCCGTTTCTTTGGTAAAAGTGCAAAGATTTGGCTCATCTCTTCCTGAAAACCCAGGTTGAGCATTTTATCAGCTTCATCCAGCACAAGTGTTTCAATTTCAGACAAATGAACGGCATTAAATTCGACCAGTTCCAATAATCTTCCGGGCGTTGCCACTAAAATGTGAACACTTTGCAATGCCATCAATTGCGGGTTGATGGAAACGCCTCCGAAAACCGCCAGTGTTTTGATTTTTATGGTTAAATTTTCGCTGAAAATCCGAAAAACCTCACTTACCTGCATGGCTAATTCGCGTGTCGGAACAAGTACCAAAGCGTTGATATGTCTGTTTTTTTGGGTTGGATTTTGCTGCATATTCATCAAAATCGGCAACACATAGCCAGCCGTTTTTCCGGAACCGGTCTGGGCAATTCCCAATACATCTTTTCGTTTCAAAATGGCCGGAATAACCTGTTCCTGAATAGGATAAGGCCGTTCGTAGTTTTGTTCGGCTAATGTTTTAAGTAGTTCGGGGGTTAAACCCAGTGCTGAAAATGGCATATTTTTCGATTTATAAAAAGATATCTGTTTTGAGATTACAATACTGAAAATATAGCTAATTTGAAGTTTGAAATATTGGTTTTTGTCTGAAATGCGTGCCTTGCTCGTAGGCATAAGCAATTTCTATCAGAACAGGTTCACTCCAGGCCCTTCCGAAGAATGAAATACCAACCGGTAAACCTTCGATAAAACCCATTGGAACAGTGATATTTGGATAACCGGCTTGCGCGGCAGGTGATGAACTTCCAAACTGGTAACTGTCGCCGTTAATCAAATCTGTTTTCCAGGCAGGACAACCGGTTGGTGCGATGATGGCATCAAGTTTATTTTCATTCATCACCCGATCGATTCCGTCTTCAGCACTTCCTTTTTTCATTTTTGCCAAGGCAATCTTGTATGCTTCTGAAGATAAATCACCTTTCCCCAACGCCAACTCGAGGTATCTCTGATCGAAATAATCCAGTTCAACGGAATCTGATTCATTAAAAGCGATCAGATCTTCCAGGTTTTTTATCTTGGCATCTGCGCCAAGCGACTTAAAATACTTGTTCAAACCATCTTTGTATTCAAAAAGCATAACCTCGAACTCATACGGATCGATCTTTTCAACAGAGATTGTTTCTATTTCGATCACTTCGGCACCTTGGCTTTTCAAAAACTTAACTGCCTGATTCATTGTTGAATCAACCTTGAAATTTAAACCGGTATATCCTTTGTAAAAGCCGATTCGCCTGCCTTTCAAACCATTTTTATTTAAGAATTGCGTATAATCGGTATAATATTTTCCATTGCTTGCCAAGGTTTTCAGATCGGCAGAATCGACTCCAACCAACGCACCCAGACAAATAGCAGCGTCAGTCACTGTTCGTGCCATGGGTCCGGGTGTATCCTGCGTAAACGAAATGGGGATTACACCGATGCGACTGACAAGGCCCACGGTTGGTTTTATACCAACTATTCCGTTAATATGCGACGGACAAACGATAGAACCATCTGTCTCAGTGCCAATTGCGAGCATCGTAAGGTTCGCCGATACTGCAACAGCCGAACCGGAACTCGAGCCACATGGGTTTCGGCTCAGATCATAAGGATTTTTTGTTTGGCCACCTAATCCGCTCCATCCGCTGGTTGACATCTGACCGCGGAAATTTGCCCATTCACTTAAATTTGCTTTGCCAATGATAACAGCACCTGCATCACGCAATTGTTTGGCAAGGTAGCTGTCAGCCAATGGAAATGAATTTTTCAAAGCACGCGAACCGGCTGTTGTCGGCATTTTGTCGTGTGTGTCAATATTATCCTTCAAAATAATTGGGATCCCATGGAGTGGCCCTCTTAACTTTCCGGCTTTCAATTCCTTATCAAGTTCATCGGCAATTTGAATTGCATCCGGGTTAAGTTGAATGATGGAATTCAGTTGCGGTCCATTTTTATCGATCGCCTGAATTCTGTCCAGATATGCCTGAACCAATTCCCTGACAGTAAAAGTTCCTGATTGATAACCCTGCTGAATTTGCGCAATAGATTGTTCTTCAAATTGGAATTCGACACTTTTAACTTTATTCTGTTCTATCTGTTTGGGCTGACAGGCTTGAAAGAAAATAACTGAAACAACAAATGAGACCTTTAAGATCTTCAGAATTCTATTACCGATCGAAGGTTGAAGTATTTGGTTCATATCTGATAAATTTATTGATTTGGAATGACTGAACTAAGATTAAGTTGCAATTTCCATCTTCACTTTCCTGTTTTTTATCTTCTCTCCTTGAACAAATTGCAATGTTTGCATTATTTTATTCGATTTAACGGCCACATAAGCAGAATGATCCAATATTTCGATCTTCCCCAAATCCTCCTTAAGCAGCTGACCTTTCTGAATCAGCATTCCCACAACATCCATTTTACTGATTTTATCCTTCTTACCGGCTGCGATATAAAGGGTTGTCCAACCACTTTTCCTGGGTTGGCTGAATTTTTTGGGTAGAATTTCATTTTCGGGTGTTTCGTTCAGAAAACGAGGCAAATAATCGTCATGATCTAATAAAAAATAAGCAGTTCCCGTGGCATTCATGCGGGCGGTCCGGCCATTGCGGTGAATCATAATTTCTTCAGTTGGAGGCAAATGATAATGTATAATCACCTCTATTTCAGGAATATCCAATCCGCGTGAAGCTAAATCGGTTGTGATTAAAAAATTGACGCTGCCGTTTCTGAGTTTGATCAATGCCTTTTCGCGATCAATTTGCTCCAGACCACCATGGTAATAGGCGTGATCGACATTATAACTTTTTAATTGATCAGATATCCGGCTTACCGTTTCGCGGTGATTACAAAAAACGATAGTAGGCCGATTGCCAATTTTACCCAATAAATGCATCAACGCTTCTACTTTGTCATCACCTTCCACTTTTACCGATTTCAACACCAATGAAGATTTCAATTGTTGGTGATCGGTCGTGTAATTTATTGTAATACAATCGTTTAAGCCTACGAATTTTGGGATTTCAGAAAGTGCTGTCGCTGAAGTTAAAATTCGTTTTTTGAGTTGTTTACACGATTTAACAATGTATTCCATTTCTTCTTTGAACCCAAATTCTAGCGATTTATCAAATTCATCAAGGATTAAAGTATGTGTTATATCAGGCGAAAAACTGCCATGACGCAAATGATGGGCAATTCGCCCCGGTGTTCCGACTAAAACAGTCGGCGGCTCTATCAGATTATTTTCTTCAATACGCACCGAATGACCGCCATAGCAACAATTTATTTTGTGCGAGGTGCTCATTTGCTTGAAAACTTTCTCTATTTGAATAGCTAATTCGCGCGTTGGAACCAATATCAACACCTGAACTCCGCTGACTTCTGTCTTTAAAAATTGTAGTGTTGGCAACAAAAAACCCAGTGTTTTTCCAGATCCGGTTGGTGAAATGAGAATCACATCATTGGGTCCGGAAATAGCCTCAATGGTGGCTTTCTGCATTTCATTGAGTTCAGTAATATTGAAATTTGAAAGAATGGAAGTATAATTCATGAAGAAATTTTAGACAACAAAGATACAATATAAAAAACGGCTCGAAAATGTGGCTGGGGGATGGTTGCTGGTTGCTGGTGCCAAGATCTAGAAACCAGTGACTAGAAACCAGAAACAATTTTTCTCAATCAAACAATTCCCAGTTCTTTTCTATTCCTTTTTCAAAATCGAGCAAGCGTTTTTTTGTTGGTAAGCCTCCTGCATAGCCAATAAGTTCGCCTTTACTTCCAATAATGCGGTGACAAGGAATCAGAATAGAAAGGGCATTGGCACCATTGGCGCTTGCTACAGCTCTCACTGCCAGTGGATTACCTAGTTGATTGGCTAATCCGAGATAAGTTTCAGTCTTTCCGTAAGGAATTGTAATTAATTTCTCCCAAACACTTTGTTGAAATGGACTTCCAATCATCAAAAGTGGAATTGAAAATATTTGTCGTTTTCTTTCAAAATACTCTTCCAATTGATTGATTGTCTGTTTTATAACCTCAGAATCCGAAGCAACAAACCCGGCATCCAGTCCATCGGAAATTCGCTTATCAATTTGGACTCTCATCTTCCGGAAATTCCAATCGCACAAACACAATTGGTCTTTGTAGGAAGCCAACTTCAGTTCGCCAAAAGGAGTCGAAAAAAGCCGGAAATTCAATTTAGCCATCTTATATTTCTTACAGAACAAAGGTAATCAAGATTCTATATGTATTTTCCGAAACCGATTGCGTAACTTCTTCAGCATCTTTTGCTCATAAATCAACGATTTCAGCGGATAAAGCTTAACTTTGTCAACAAGAAAAATACGAATACATTTAATCGAATATGAGCTCAAAATCAAACCTGAAAGCCTTTTGGTCAGAACTTTATCCAAACGACGACCAATTGCGCCTTCAGCGATTTCTCGACACTTTAAATCCTTATAAAACGAGCATAAACAACACTGAATCTGATTGGTATAAAGATGCCGTGGTTTATTCTTTGTATGTTGATTTGTACGCAAAAGATTTTGATGGTCTCATTTCAAAACTCGATTATTTATCTGGTTTGGGTGTTACTTGCCTTTGGCTGCTACCCATTCTCGATTCGCCGATGCGTGATGGCGGATTTGATATTCGTAATTACGACCTCATTCGCCGCGATCTGCTTGGCTTACCAGCCGATTCGACGAAAGAAGATCAGGAGAAATCTTTTGGCCGATTTATGAATGAATTGCATAAACGAAACCTACGGGTTATATTTGATTTTCCGGCCAATCACACCTCCGACGAACATCCATGGTTTGTGGAAGCCTCAAAATCGAAAGGCAATGAATTTCGCGATTACTACATCTGGTCGAAAGACGATTCTCTATACGGAGACGCGCGTTTGCTGTTTAAAGGCATGGAAAAAAGTAATTGGGAAAAACATGGTGAAGAATACTTTTTTCACCGATTTTTTAGTTTTCAACCCGATCTGAATTATCGCAATCCGATCGTATTAATCGAAATGTGTAAATACCTGCTTTATTGGCAACAGATTGGTGTTGATGGGTTTAGAGCCGACGCCATTCCGTATCTATGGAAAGAATCGGGTACCGACTGCGAGAATTTGCCAAAAACACACACCATCGTTAAGTTTTTCAGGGCAATGCTCGATTATGTAAAACCCGGAACTTTATTGTTGGCCGAAGCCTGCCAGCAACCCGCCAGAGTTGTCGAATATATGGGTGATGGAGACGAATGTCATGCCGCCTATCATTTTCCGATGATGCCCATGCTTTATAAAGCCATGGCTCAGCACAGTTTTGAGCCGATCAAAAACATTCTTAATCAAAAAGTTACGCCTCCGCTTCCCGAAAACAGTCAGTGGTTCACATTCTTACGTTGCCACGATGAGCTAAGTCTCGAGCTGGTTTATGTATCGGAAGAAGACAGAAAATATATTCATGAAAACTATTGCCTCGAGCCTGATTGGGATTTCCGCATGGGAGAAGGCATTTCGGCTCGGTTGGCCAACCTGTTTCAGTTTGATGATCTCCGGATTGGTCTGGCTTTTTCAATGATGCTCAGCCTTCCCGGAACGCCTGTGATTTATTATGGCGACGAGTTTGGCAAGGAAAATGACGAAAACTACTATCGCGAGATGATTCAGATGACCGGCAAAAATGACAGCCGTTTTCATGTTCGCGGTAAAATCGACTGGAAAAAACGTGAAGATCAACTCAAAGATCCGAAAACATTTCAGTATAAGGTATTTAACCGAATTCAAAAACTCCTGTCAGTTCGTAATAAACATAAAGCTTTTGGGCGGGGAAACATCGAATTCATTGGGTTGACAAACACCGACGACAGCATAAACACTGCCATCATGGCTTATTGGAGGGTGTTTGACGAAGAGAAAATCATGGTAATTCAAAATCTCTCCGATAAAGAACAAAAAATCCTGACACCCCATGTAACAGGCCATTTTACCGACCTTTTGATAGCTGAGAGATCCATCCCAATTGTGTTGGAACTCGCCCCCTTCGAGTACAGGTGGTTAAGAATGGTGTAGTGTATAATGTTTACACTTTGGTAAACGAGGATGTTTTTTTTGGAAAAGGTGTAGTTTGCTTTTATTCTTCAAATATCTCATGAAAAATACTGTTAAATAATTGAAACAATGACAAATAGAGTTTTTGATGCTGTAATTTTCGACCTGGATGGTGTGATTACAAAAACCGCACTCACACATAGTTCAGCCTGGAAAAAGATGTTCGATGAATTTTTATCCAATTGGAGTAATCGAAACAATCAACCATTTGTTGAATTTTCGCATAAAGACGATTATCTGCCTTTTGTTGACGGAAAACCTCGCTACAAAGGCGTTGCCGACTTTTTATCTTCTCGTGGAATCGAACTTCCTTATGGTGATCCAAAAGATAAAAACGAAATGGAGACTGTTTGCGGACTTGGAAACAGAAAAAATGATGCATTCAACGAGGTTTTACGGCGTGATGGCGTTGAAGTCTATCCTTCAACCGTGGCTTTGATGAAAGAATTACGCGAAAAAGGTTACCGTGTTGGCGTGGCATCATCGAGCAAAAACTGTGAGGCGGTGCTGGAAGCCGCTAAACTAATACACCTTGTTGAAACCCGCGTAGATGGCGTTGTTTCTACTGAAATGAATCTTAAAGGCAAACCGGAAGCAGATATTTTTACGACTGCCGCTGCAAATCTCGGTTGCAGTGTTGAACGCAGTATTGTTGTCGAAGACGCAGTTTCGGGCGTCCAGGCTGGCAGAAATGGAAATTTTGGATTGATTCTCGGAATCGCACGCGAAGAAAACCAAAGTGAATTGATTTCCGCCGGAGCCGATTTAGTTGTTGATGACCTTTCAGAAATCACAATTGAAACATTGAACCTTTGGTTCGAAAAAGGAATAGTACAAGATACCTGGTCAATCAGCTATTTTGATTACGACACTAAAAAAGAAAGATCGCGTGAAGCATTACTCACAATTGGAAACGGCTATTTCGGAACACGTGGTGCCATGGAAGAATCGTCGGCCAATCCGGTTAATTATCCTGGAACCTATATGGCCGGTATGTATAACCGTTTGACAACAAAAATCGCCGACAACAACATTGAAAATGAGGACTTTGTAAATATTCCAAACTGGCTACCTATCACCTTCCGTATTGAAAATGAAGATTGGTTCGATGTTAATTGTACCAAAATCATCAGCATAAAACGTACAATCCATTTTAAAACCGGTTTATTAGAGCGGATTATGGTTGTTCAGGATGACAAATTACGTCAAACTAAACTTGTTTCGCGCCGTTTTGCGAGTATGCACAATCCCTTTTTGGCATCGATGCAATACGAGATAAAACCGCTGAATTACAACGCAAAAATAAGTATCAAAAGCAGTCTCGAAGGAACCCACATCAACGATGGCGTTGAACGTTATAAATCGCTCAATCAAAAGCATTTGGAGGCAATTGAGCAAGGTGTATCTGATGAAAATATTTTTTTAGTCGTCCAAACCACACAATCCTCGCACAAGATTGGTATTGCTGCAAAGCATCAATTATATATGAATGAAAAACACACCTCATTAACTCCACAAGTTGAAGTTAATGAAGGTGTTATATCAGTCATTTATGCTGTCGGAATTTCACAAAATAATACTGTAACGATCGAAAAAACAGTGGCCATCTGTAGTGATAAGGAATCCTTTATCAAAAACGCCAAACAGGAAGCACTGAAAGCGATCCAAAATACTTCCAATTTTGATACGCTTTTAATGGAAAGTGAAGCTGAATGGCAAAAACTTTGGGATCAGATCGACATTCAAATTGAAGGTGATCGCATGTCGCAAAAATTATTGCGATTGCATTTGTTTCATTTAATGGTTTCCGTTTCTCCTTTCAACAAGCAACTAGACGCAAGCATCACGGCCCGCGGATTACACGGCGAAGCCTATCGCGGACATATTTTCTGGGATGAATTGTTCATATTGCCGTTTTATGATTTTCATGTTCCGGAAGCAGCTAAATCGATGTTGATGTACCGCTATAACCGACTCGGCGAAGCGCGTAATTATGCCCGCCAGCATGGTTTACGTGGAGCTATGTTTCCATGGCAAAGCGGTAGCGATGGCCGTGAAGAAACTCAAATTATGCATCTTAACCCATTAACAGGTCTTTGGGGTGCCGATTACAGTTCTTTGCAACGACACGTTTCGCTTGCGATTGCTTACAATATCTGGGATTATTTCTGGATAAACGACGATAAAGAATTTCTTGTTCAATACGGTGCAGAAATGTTCTTTGAAATTTGTCGTTTCTGGGCAAGTAAATCGATCATGAATACAGTCAACGGACGTTATGAAATATTCAACGTCATGGGCCCGGATGAGTTTCACGAGCATTCAGATTTGTGCAAAGACGGCGGTTTGAAAGATAATACCTACACTAATTTAATGGTTTCGTGGCTTTTTAACAAAGCTGATGAAATTACAGAAATCGTTGGTGAAAAACGCATGCTCAATCTCGGTTTTAGCCAATGGGAACGCAAAAAATGGTCTGAAATAAGTACCAAAATCAACTTGATTATTAATGATGACGGTATTTTAGCACAATATGACGGTTATTTCGAATTAAAAGAATTAGACTGGGATTATTATCGTCAAAACTATGGAAACATCTATCGCCTCGACCGTATTTTAAAAGCTGAGGGTAAATCGGCCGACGAATTTAAGGTTGCTAAACAAGCCGATACCCTGATGACATTTTACAATATCAACAAATCGGAGGTTGACCTTATTTTGGAAAGTCTGGAGTACGATTTGCCCGAAGATTATCTCGAACGAAACCTGGAATATTATCTTCAACGCACTTCGCATGGCTCCACTTTAAGTCGTGTGGTTCATTCTCGTTTGGCCGCTATGACCGGAAATGCACAACTTAGTTGGGAGCTTTATCAAGATGCTTTAGGAAGTGATTATGTTGATATTCAAGGCGGTACAACTGGTGAAGGCATCCATGCAGGCGTAATGGCAGGTACCATTTTAATTGCACTAAACACATTTGCAGGGGTAAATTATCGCGACGAATACCTGGCGATTAATCCGCAACTTCCTCATCAATGGAAAAAAATGGCCTTCAAATTAAATTTCAAAAAAGTGCATTTCGAATTTGAAATTACCTCCGATACCTTGAAAGTGATGGTTGATAAAGCCACTAAAATATCTGTTGCAGGTAAAGTAATATCAATTGAGCCAACAATTTGGAAATCAATATCATATTAACTGTTAAGTATATGTTAAACGATAAAATTACTGTCACAAAAAAACATATTTCAACAGCGATTATTGTTGTTGAAGAAATTCTGAAGCAAAGAGTTCCAAAATATATTCTGGCAATTGGAGGAGAGGTTGGCTCCGGAAAATCGACACTTGCTTTCGCCATTGCACACCTCTTGAAAAAAGAAAATATCAAAAGTAAAATCATCGATTTGGACGATTTTTACAAGATTGCACCTTCTAATCGTAAGGCGTGGCGTCGTAAGAATGGCATCGAAAGTGTTGGTCCAGTCGAATATCATTGGGAAAAAATAAACTCAGTGATCGATGATTTTACGACAAACAAGGTTTCGACCATGCCTTGTGTCGATTTAATAACCGATGAAGTTGATCAACTCACAACCTCTTTCGAAAATATAGAATTACTCATAATAAATGGATTATACGCTACTAAACTTCATCAGGCCCATCTAAAAGTGTTTATTGAGTTAACCTATACCGAAACAAAGGAAGCACAATTATTCGGAGATAAAGAAGAAATTACCGACTTCCGTAAACAAATTCTTGAACGTGAACATATTATGGTTCAATCACTTAAATCGGGTTGTCATTTGTTTTTCGACTTTGACGCTTCGCTCGATAAGTATCACCTTTGAGATAAGCAAGAACTTCAAACAAATACAATAAACAATAGTCTAAAACCAAAATAAAGAGAATCATGTTAGGAGACGTTTTACTCATAGCCGAAAAACACCAGATTGCAGGTGAAGCAATTATCGAATTCATCTTAAAAAATCCGAAACCCAAAATGATGGTGGGTATTTCGGGCGAATCCGGTTCCGGAAAATCGGAATTAGCCCATGTGATTGCCAAGGGTTTACGTAAACATGGCATCATTGCAAAACCATTGCATATTGATAACTATTACCGCATTCATCCGCTCGAACGCACCGAATGGCGCAAAATAAATGGCATTCAAAATGTGGTTGGCCCGGGCGAATACGACTGGGAAACCATCAACCGAAACATCAGCGAGTTTAAAAATGGTCAAGTTTCAACAGGCCCTTGTGTTGATTTGGTGACTGAGCAAATTGATCAGTTAACCACTGATTATAAAGGTATTGACACTTTGATTATTGATGGATTGTATGCCATCAAAGCCGAAAATATCGATGTAAATGTGTTTATAGAACTTACGTATCACGAAACAAAAAAAGCACAAGTTGTTCGTGGAAAAGAACCACAAAATGAATACCGTATGCAGGTTTTAGAGAAAGAACATCAGGAAGTTCAGGCACTTAAAAAAAGAGCTAACATATTGATTAGCAAAGAGTATGAAGTTGCCATTGCAAAATGAAAAATGTAAAATTAAAAATTTAAATATTAGCATGATTGTATCCAATTTGCCTTTTGGTTTTTGCATTTTACATTTTTAACTCAAATTTCAATGATAAATATTTACCAGCTTTTTCCTCGATTGTTTGGCAATATAACTGCCCAAACAGTAATCAACGGAACCATCGAACAGAATGGCTGCGGTAAATTTATTGACATCAGTGAAACTGCTCTTACTGCAATTAAAGATTTGGGTATCACACATATATGGCTCACAGGTATCATACGTCATGCAACCTTAACTTCTTATTCCACCTTTGGTATTCCTGAATCACATCCGGCAATCGTGAAAGGAATTGCCGGTTCGCCTTATGCAATTTGCGATTATTACGATGTTGATCCCGATTTGGCAACAAATGTTTCAGATCGTATGCAGGAATTTCGTGATCTGCTTGGTCGGATTCATCAACAAAATTTGAAGGTCATTATTGATTTTGTGCCTAATCATTTGGCGCGGGAATATAAATCGGTGATGAAACCCGAAAACGTAAAAGATTTTGGCGAGGACGACAACACAAACGTTCGTTTCGCCAGAGATAATAATTTCTATTATCTTCCTGAAGAAACTTTCAAATCACCGGCTAAAATAACTGACAATCAGAACTTTCATTATGCTGAATTTCCCGCAAAAGCAACCGGAAATGATTGTTTTTCGGCCAAACCAAGCATTTTCGACTGGTATGAAACCGTGAAGTTAAACTATGGTTTTGACTTCGAAAATCAACAAGCGTACGAGGGTGAAGATGTTCCGGATACCTGGAAAAAAATGTTCGAAATTTTACATTATTGGGCCGAAATGGGCATTGATGGTTTTCGAGTTGACATGGCTGAAATGGTTCCGGTATCGTTTTTCGGATGGTTGATTCCAAATCTGAAAACCAAATTTCCTGACTTACTTTTTATTGCTGAAATATACCAACCTCATCTGTGTCAATTATTTATCAAAGTTGGTTTCGATTATTTATATGATAAAGTTGGCCTGTATAACACGATAGAAAGTGTATTACGCCACCATCAACCGGCTGAAACAATAAGCGAATGCTGGAAATCGCTGAATGGTATTGATGCAAAAATGTTACGCTTTATGGAAAACCACGATGAAGTGCGGTTGGCTTCCAAACAATTTGTAAGCGATCCACTTATATCCTTACCTGCTGTAGCAGTTTCAGCACTTATGCATCGTGGTCCATTCATGATTTATAACGGACAGGAAACCGGAGAAAAGGCTGATGGCGCAATAGGTTTTAGTGGTGATGATGGTCGAACAAGCATTTTTGACTATTCGATTATGCCTCAACATCAAAAATGGATGAATGGCGGCAGATTTGATGGCAAATTAATGTCGAAAGATCAGCAAAATTTATTTAGTTTTTACCGTAAGCTTTTGCACTTTCGTCTCGAAAATGAAGCCATTTTTGCAGGAGAATTTTATGATTTAATGTGGGCAAATCCCTGGTACACAGAGTTTGATCCGCGATTTGTTTATGCATTTTTGCGATACAGCCATAAACAAAAACTTCTGGTTGTAATTAACTTTCATAAAACGGAAGCAAGAAGTATGCGTGTAAAAATACCGGAAGATGCCAAAGAATTGGCTGGCATCGAAACAATTAATAATCAGATTTGGATTACTGAAAACATATTCCATAAGACCAGTTCAGTTATCTTTGATCCCAACACCTTGACAAATCAGGGAATTCAGATTACCTTAGAACCCCTTGAAATAACAATATTAAAACTACACACTAACAAATTGGTTGAATGAACTCATATCACATGAAAATAGTTGAAAAAGATTCCTGGCTTGAGCCCGTTGCCAATGCTGTAACAGAACGTTATCATCGTTTTAAGGGACGTTTGAACCAGATTGAAGCCAACTTTGGAAGTCTGAAAGCCTTTGCGAGCTCGAACGAAGTTTTTGGATTCAACTATGATAAAATCCGAAAAGGCTGGTGGTTTCGTGAATGGGCTCCGGCAGCTTCCAATATATTTCTGTTTGGCGATTTCAATAACTGGGATAAAAGCGCTAATCAGCTGATTAACAACGGTCGAGGTATTTGGGAAATATTTCTTGATGATGCAACCTACAGTAAAAAACTCGTTCATCAAAGCCTGGTGAAACTCGTTGTTCACGGCTCAATGGGCGTAAACGAACGTATTCCCATTTATATCAAGCGCGTTTTGCAAAACGATAATACCAAAGATTTTTGCGGTCAGTTTTGGAATCCGGAAAAACCCTATAAATTCAAGCACAAATCGCCAAAACTTCAAACGAATGAACCACTGCTGATTTATGAATCGCATATTGGCATGGCACAGGAGACAGAGGGCGTTGGAACTTATAAAGAATTTAAGGACAATATTTTACCTAAAATTATAAAGGCCGGTTACAATGCCGTTCAGTTCATGGCGATAGCCGAACATCCCTATTATGGTTCTTTTGGTTACCATGTTTCCAATTTCTTTGCAGCCAGTTCACGCTTCGGCACACCAGAAGAACTGAAAGAACTTGTAGATGAAGTGCATAAATTGGGTTTAATTGTGATTATGGATATCGTTCATTCTCACACGGTTAAGAATACCAACGAAGGTTTAAATCTTTTCGACGGAACAGATTACCAATACACGCATCCAGGCGATAGGGGTGAACATCCGCTCTGGGATTCGAAACTTTTCAATTATGGAAAAGAAGAAGTTTTGCAGTTTTTACTGTCGAATATTCGCTATTGGCTCGATGAATATCAATTCGATGGCTACCGTTTCGATGGCGTTACTTCGATGATGTATTTCCATCATGGTAATGGTGTAGATTTCAATACTCCAGAACAATTCTTCACCGAAGGCGTTGAATTTGATGCGATTACATACTTGCAACTTGCCAACACATTGATGCATCAAATAAATAAAAATTCAATCAGCATTGCCGAAGAAGTGAGCGGTATGCCCGGTTTGTGCAATGCGATTGAAGATGGAGGAATCGGCTTCGATTATCGTTTAGGAATGGGGCTGCCTGATTTTTGGATTAAACTATTGAAAGATCAGCCTGACGAAAACTGGAATATCCATGAAATGTATTCCACCATGACCAACCGCCATTTCGACATCAAAACCATTGCTTATGCCGAATCGCACGACCAAGCTCTGGTTGGCGATAAAACCATCGCTTTCCGATTAATGGACAAGGAAATGTATTTCAGTATGGCGAAAGATCAACAAAATATGATTGTCGATCGCGGAATTGCGTTGCATAAAATGATCCGGTTGTTTACGATAACTTTAGGAGGCGAAGGCTGGCTAAATTTCATGGGAAATGAGTTTGGACATCCGGAATGGATTGATTTTCCGCGACTTGGCAACGACTGGAGCTATCAACACGCACGCCGTCAGTGGTCGCTTGTTGAAAAAGATTATTTGAAATACCATTGGCTTTCCGATTTCGATCGCGCCATGATCAAGCTTATAAAAGATTTCAATATAATCTGCTCGATGCCGCCCTGGCTCATGCAGGCCGATGAAGGCAACAAAACGCTGGTTTTTGAGCGTAACAACCTCATTTTTATATTTAATTGGCACACTTCAAATGCCATTCCCGGTTACGAAATACAAGTGAAACAAACCGGTGATTACAACGTTGTCTTATCATCAGATGACAAATCTTTCGGTGGTTTTGGCCGGATTGACACAGCAATACATTATCCAACTTATGAACGGGATGGTTTGGTGTTTATGAAGATTTACAATGTGAACAGGACAGCTTTTGTTTTAAGGAAAATAGAATGATACTTTACAAATGAAATCATTAATCGTCACACTTTTCTGCCTATTGTTTGTTAGTTGCAACCAAAAAGAAAAACCCATTTCCGATCCGATTTCAGGAAGTTTAATTGGCAATTCCAACTGTAAAAGCAATCTGAAAACCGACACAATCAGCAGCTTTTCATGCGTAGAATACAGTTATCAAGAAACATCCAAAACATTGACATTCAAACATATCAATGCCGGTTTCAATTGCTGCCCCGAAGGATTTTATTGTACTATTTCTCTCAAAAACGACACCATCGTAATTGAAGAACATGAGAATAGTAGTTTATGTGATTGCAATTGTCTGTATGATCTGGATATTGAACTGAAAGGTGTTGAAGCAAAAAATTACCAAATCAAATTCGCCGAACCTTATTCTGAAAATCAAGATAAAATTGAATTTCCGGTTAATCTGGTTGTTCTGAAAGAAGGAATCTTTTGTGTGACAAGAACCGTTTATCCTTGGGGGATTTGAGGAAATCAACCCTGATTTTGCAACACTTTTAAAAAATCATCTTTCCGTCGGCGGCTCACTTCTATCTCTGTGCCATCTTCCATGGTTACGATTCCGCCATCGCCTTTTTTGTATTTTTTTAGAAACCGAAGATTGATTATCGATGATTTATGAATCCGGTAGAAACCCATGGGTTCCAATAAATCTTCATATTCCTTCAAGGTACGCGAAACAAGGATTCGCTCTCCATCTTCCAGATAAAAACAAGTGTAATTGCTATCCGATTCGCAGCGTACGATGTCGTTTATCTTCACAAAAATAAGCTCATCCATTGATGGAAGTACGATTTTTTCGATACCGGTTCTGTTTCCCAGAAGTACTTTGATTTTTGCTGGCTGGTAATTATCACCCTTGTTAACTTTTTCGAGTGCTTTTTCAAGATCTTCAGCATTTACTGGTTTCAGAAGGTAATCGACTGCACTAAATTTGAAGGCTGTAACCGCAAAATGATCATAAGCGGAAACGAAAATAACCTTGAAACTAACTTCAGGAAGTCGTTCCAATAGATCAAATCCGGTTCCGTCGGGCATCTGAATATCCAAAAAAACCAATTCTGGTTTGGTCTGATTGATTAACTGAATACCGTCGGCCACATTTGAAGCTTCTCCAACAATCTGAATATCAGTAGCATATTCTATAAGCAACTGTTTGAGGTTGTATCGTGCCTTTTCTTCGTCATCGATGATTATTGTCCGGATCATGTCACAAAGATAAAAAACGAATCATTCAAGCTCACACGGCATCAAAACTTCCACCTTTGTACCACAAGCAATTCCCTTATCGTCAAATAAATCGATAATCGAGTAATGATATTCTATTTTCGCTTTCTTTCCCAGCAACAATAACCTTTCCTTAGTAAGCTGTAAACCAAGCGACTCATGCGATTTCACCTTCGTGCTCTCGAATTGTTTTGCTTTTTCACGTCCAACGCCATTGTCGATGATGGTAGCCTGCATTTCATCTCCATTTTTTGAAAACAGAACCTGAATTGAGCCATTTTCTTTCTTATGCAGAATTCCATGGATGAGCGCATTTTCGACAAAAGGTTGCACAAGCGTTGGCGGAATATAAGTGTTTTCGACATCAATTTCGGCATCTGATTCAATCATAAATTCAAATTGATTGTTAAATCGAAGACACTCAAGTTCGAGGTTTAATTGCAATGTTTTCATCTCATCCTCAACAGAAATCATTGATTTTCTGGAGTTTTCGAGGATTAACCTAATTAAATCTGAAAACTTAACAAGAAACTTCTGTGCCGATTTTGCATCGTTTTCGATAATAAAGCTATTGATTGAATTTAACGAATTGAAGATAAAATGCGGACTCATCTGAGACCTGAGCAATCGCTGTTCGATATCGATATTCAGGTGTTCAAGCTCGGTTTTGATGTTTTTCTGACGCAGGCGGAATCTGTTATACATGAGATAGCCAGCCAACAAAATGAAGATTGCAAGCAATGAGGTATAAATCTGTAAATTTTTCTGGCGACTTATTTCGAGTTGCTGGATGGCCTTGTCCTGGTTGAGTAACACAATTTCTTTTTCCTTTTTGTCAGTTTCGTATTCCGTTCGCAAACGAACAATATCTTTCCTGCTATCTTGATTATACAGGGTATCGTTCAATTCAGAATAAGCTATATATTGCTCAAGCGATTCGCGATAGTCACCATTTTTTTGATAAATCTGGTACAATAATCGTCTGGCATCTATGATAAGTTTTTGATTTTGAAGCCTTAAGGCCAAATTTAACCCGTCGATAGCCCATGGCAGAGCCGCAGATGCCGAAACCGTTTCGAAAAGGATGGTGGCCAATTTTAGTTTTGCATTGAGTACTCCTAACGGATAATCATGCGCTTCACCCATTTCCAGCGCTTTCGAAAAGTGTGCCTTGGCCTCGTTGTATTTCTTATTCAATAGGTAAACATCACCAATATTAATGTGTGAATTCATGGTTGTTTTCAAGGTGTTTTTTTGTTGACTTATCACGAGTGCTTCCTGAAAATTTTTCAATGCATCCTCCGGTTTCCCTGTTTCGAGATACAACTCACCCATATTATTCAAAAGCACCGCAATTTTAGCTGAGTCGCCCAAATCGCGCAGTAGTGTGAGCGATTGGTTGTAATAATCCAATGCCAAAGGAAACTGTTGCCAATCGTAATAAACAATGGCAAGGTTATTAATCGAAAAAGCAGTCATTTCGCTGTTATGCTGACTTTTAGCCATTTCGAGTGCATGGGTATAGTTATGTACCGATTGTTTATAATTGCCGCCATTTTTATATACAATTCCTAAATTATTATAGGTATGAATGATGCCGACAGTATCGTGAATACTAAATAAAATATTTTGGGCAATCTCAAAATAGCTGAGTGCTGAATCGAGTTTACTAAGATTTGAAAAGCCAATACCGATAAAATTTAATGCCATCGCCTCACCCCTTTGATTGGGAATACGTCTGGCAATTACCAGTGCTAAGCGTGCAAAAAACTGTGTTTGCTCAAAATCTGAATAAATGTTTGATGAAGCCAGTTGAAGGTAATTCTTCATCTTTTGATCATCGGGTAGGCTATCTGCTTTTGAACTGCTCATCAGGCTGGTAATTGAATCAATCCGCACCTGCTGCGCCATTGCACCACATTGAATCCCAATAAATAATGCAACAATATAGCTAAATTGTTTCCGTTTTTTTACCATTTTCTCATTCATCCTTGCCGGTTAATCCCTCAAACCCACCGTTCAATCATTCCCTATTGAATTTTTTTTCAATAGAAGTAATTTTGCCTAAAACGTGTAGCATTTCTACATATAAATACCTCGTCGCATTGAACAAAGATAATCAAATACATCAAAACGAATTATCATGAAAACAAAACTACACACCAGAAAAGGTACACTAATACTTGTTAGCCTCCTCATTTTACTACAAAATATAAGCTGGGCGCAAGCAACAGGAGAAGTGGTAAACCTCGGTTTATATGGCGGGGCTGCCGTTGACTTAACCTACTGCAACACAAACAACCGTTTGTTTGGAGCCGTGAATACACCGGCATCCTTATTTTATACCGACGACGCAGGCGCAACCTGGAAACAGCCTTTTCCAATCGATTCATTGGAATATGACAATGCCCAGCGAGGCTGGGGAGGTGGTGGAATCCGTGTCTTAACAAACGCAAATGGTTGGGTTGGCCTACGTACTGCTCAACAAGGCGGAACCCTCAATTCAGCAGTAATTAGTTTTACAGGAGGCGATAGTGCCAGTTTCCGAACGGCAATGGATCATACATTATTACAAGATATTAATCCGGCTTATAATGCCAATGTAACTGGCATGGGCATGTCTGACCATTATCAATATATAGGAATGGAGCAATATCTTGTCCGAATAAACGAAACAACGGCTACTGTTGAAACCCGAACCGATACCATATCAGGAATTGGTGGAAATTACCGTATCCTTGAAATTGCTGTTGCGAATGATCCAACCGGTTATCCTGTTTACCTGATTACAGGAACATCGGGCAATGATGGAGGCGCCTTGTATCGTTTCGATGGAACAGATTTCAACCAACTTACAGTAGCCGCATTTCCGCATCGTGTAGAACGTATTTTTACGCATCCAAACCAAATCAACGGCGACACACTCATCGCCAGCATAAAAAACACCTCCACCAACACCAGATATGTCTATCTATCATTGAATAATGGTATAACATGGAGCAATATTACCCCATCGTATGGAACAAACTGGCCATTGCATAGTGCCGATTACAGCAGCAGTTGGGTCGCGGGAATGCCTATAAGCAATGGCTTACAATTATCATTTCCGGGCGGTGGTGTTTCGAATGACATAGGCGCAACTTGGTCTGCACATGTGATGCCCGACAATTCGATGGCAACGCATCCAACAAACACAAATCATGTAACGGCTTCTTATGGTGTGGCAGTAGCAGTAAGCACAACCGGTCCGGAAGGCTTTTACTTTAAACCCGATAATGTTGGTATGGCCGCCATTTCGATGAACAAAATTGCACAATCTAAAGGTGTTTATTATGTTTCAACAAATGGTGGACTTGGATATACCAATGCATATTTTAATGAAACAATTACCGGAATCGATCGCTGGACAACTCCTTATGGCGAATTCCCAATATCAAATGTGGGCGATGATGGTGGAGTTAGTTCAGTTGCAATAAGCCCGACCGATAGCTTGCATGTTATCGCTGGTTATTCGGGTGGCTTTGAAGTTTCAACCACGGGCGCCTCAGGCTTTAGCAATGTTACTCCAACAGGTTGGAATTCTTCCACCAATTACGATGCAAGAGTTACCGATATCGTTTTTGTATCTGATCAGGTTGTTGTTGCCGTAACGGGCTCAGGTTCAAACGTATTGCAATATCCTTCGTCTCCTTACGGAAATATCTGGCGTAGTGACAATGGCGGCTCATCGTGGACTTTGGTAACACCAGCAGGTTTTCTGCAAGGGAATACAGTGGAAGTTGGAACAGCCAATGGCGACACAGTTTTGTATGCCGGAACTGGCTATTATGATATGAATTACCCAAAAGTGAATGGTGCATTATGGAGTTCTACTGACTTAGGTCTTACTTGGACTTTCACCAATAATGGTCCAACCGGTCTCGCTTCAGGAACAACCTTGATGCCTATTTACGATATTGACGTTGATAAACGCTCGAACGATACCATTTACATTGCATCTGGACAAAACCTTGATTATGCACTTGTTAGAAGCAATGATGGTGGCGCAACCTATACTTATACGGCTGTTGTTCCACATGGAGCATTTTCATCGGTGCTGGTTGACAACCGTAATCCCAATGTGATTTCGTGTGGAGCCCGCCGTAATGTGTTCAGATTAAACACAATAACAAGCGTTATCGACACTACATTCTTTGGTTTGCCCGGAGAGTTTGTCCCCGATCTCGAGAATGGCTCAACCCTTCTCGGAACATCAACGGGTTTTTATAAACTTGTTGAAAATTTTGGTGCAGATTCTACATTGTGGAATGGGACCGGAAACTGGACTGAACCTGCCAGATGGTCGAATGGATTGCCAGAATATTTGAAAAATGTTTTAATACAATCGGGTTTTTCATCGATAAACTCGGGCTTTGAATTGAATGAACTCATTATCAATCCAAACTGTGATTTAACACTATTATCATCGGGTTTACTCTCGATGAACAATTTGATAACATTAAAATCCAATGCTACGGGTTCGGCTTCCTTTATCAATGAAAAAGCCGGAAACGGGACATTTAATGCACGTGTTGAGAATTATATAACTGATGGAAAATGGCATTATGTTTCACCGGTTGTAACATCTTCAAGAGCATCGTCCTACTTTTTCAGCGGTGGATCGCAAACCTGGCTCAAATATTTCGATGAAAATACAAATGCATGGATTTATATTACCGACACTGCTCAAACACTTGAAACAGGCAAAGGATATGCATTATGGATTAATACCGGTCGAGGAAATGAAACCGCAGTTTATCAAGGCATGTTGAACAAAGGAGATAAATTGCTTAATCTTGATTATTCGGTAATCGGCCACGGCTGGAACATGATTGGAAACCCATTTCCAAGTGCTGTCGATTGGGATTTTGGAACCTGGAATCCACAAAACACTACCGGAATCGCTTATGTATGGAACAATGGTAACTATCTGACACGCAACCAGATTGGATCTGGCACACTCGTCGATGGAGTTATTCCATGCGGTCAAGGTTTCTTTATTCAGGCAACCAGCACAGGTGCTTCGGTAACTGTTCCGGAAGATGCTTGCGCGCACAATCACCAACAGTTTTATAAAGAAAGTCGTTCAGTATATGTGAATGCACTTGATATTACCGTGAGCAACAATGATAAAACCGATAAAACCTGGGTAAGTTTTAACGAAAATGCTACTAATGAAATAGATTTGGGTATCGATGCAATTCGATTAAATGGAAGCGAGGATATGCCTCAACTTTATACTAAAAATGGAGATTCAAAATTATCAATCAATGTTTTGGCAAATCTTACAGACAACAAAGAAGTTCCCTTGTATTTCGTTGCACCAACAGCCAGTGAATATGTAATTTCATTCGACTTTGTCGAAAGTTTCGAAAACGACACTGTCCTATTAGTTGATATCCTGACAGGGATTGAAACGGATTTAAATCTAAATCCAAGTTATGCTTTCAGTGGAAATCCATCTGATAATGAATATCGGTTCAAATTGGTATTTAACCCCGGTGCAGTATCTATAAAAGAATCTCCAAAACAGGATGAAAATCGGCCTGAAGTATCAGCTATTCATGGGAAAATTATAATCAACTGGAAATCAGACATTCAATCAAACGCCACAATCAGCATAACGGATCTGGCAGGAAGAACCCTTGGTGTTTATTCGACCAATGGAACTACGAATTACCTTCTTGATGCTCAAAACTGGAAACACCAGATTGTGCTGTTGCATATAACAAGCAGCCATCAAAGCTTTAATTACAAACTATTTATCCAATAACCAATTACTATGAAACATACTTTCATCAACATAGGATTGATGCTTTTATGTTTAATTTCTGAAACACTGTTCGCACAGGGACCTCCCGATCCGGGAGGTTCGCCAGTGTTTTCATCACCGCCGCTTGGCGGTGGTGCTCCCATTGGAAATGGAACTATGATTTTACTTGCATTAGGTGTAGTATATTCCATACTAAAAATGAAAAGTATGAACTGGAATTTTATAAAAAAACCAGAAATTCATTGTAAGTAACTCATTATCTGATAATAGGAATTAATATTGCTTTAACATAGGCGTACGTTGATATCTAGATCTACCCTGCGGCGCTAAAGATAGGTTGGATCAGTGAAGTAATAATTGGGACTAAAAATGAACACCTATCACTATAGGGACTGAAAATAACGCAAAGACAATATCATCAGAAAAACCGAAAGTTTGCCACCCAGCCAAGATCCTTGTCCCAATATGCAAACGCTTCCAGGCAAAAAATGCTGAGCCTTCTGCTCCGAAACTCCTACCACCTTCCATTTCATTTACCATACCAAAAGCGGCATATGGTCCGAAATCAAAATAGAAATGTTCTGTATGACTAAACCTGTAGAAACATTGAAATTTAAAAATATCCGTAAAATATCCGTTTGAAAAGGATCTTACTTCCTGCAAATAAACCGGACCTCCATCGTATTGATCACCTTTGTAATGCACGGATGGATTTGTCAACAGTAAACGAACGCTAAATCCCATCTGAGCCCTTGCGCCAAGCGTGAAATTTGGATTGAATTTATGTGCATACGAATATGAAAATGAAATGAAAGGTTCAAATTCAAAACAACTCTGATTCTTCTTTTGCAAAATGGAAGGTTTTTTTTCTTGCGCGATTAAACTCCCGGAAAATAAAATAAATATGATAAATAAAATCGGTATCAATCTCATAATAAACTATTTAGAAAATAATTTTAGCGATTCTACTGTTTCAGGAAATTACAAATCAAAGATAGTTTATCACTGAACTGTATGCAAATTTATTATTCGTGATCTGTATCCACAGAAAGCATACAAAGAAAATTATAGAATGATTTTCAACTTATTTGACCGTGATGATCATTTTTAAAGAATACCTAAAATCACAAAAACCTTAACAATTCGTTAAAGCACACTTAACAATTTAGTAATATAACAGTGCGTACTTTGCGGTATCAAATCAAAAAAAAATCAAATGAAAAAAACTACTTTTAAAAACGCTTTATTAGTGATGGGCTTCGCATTGATCTCACCTTTATTTATGGTGGCACAGGAAGTTGAGCAAACACCTTTCGACACGTTGGCCTCTTCGGTCGGCAAACTGCAATCGGATGTTAATCTGCTTAAAAAGATTAAAATATCCGGTTATATTCAGGCACAATATCAACAGGCCGATTCTACCGGAATCTCAAGTTTTGCAGGCGGAAACTTCCCAGCCAATGTTGACAACCGTTTTTCGGTGCGCAGAGGTCGTGCAAAATTTACCTATGACAATGTACTTACCTCGGCAGTACTTCAAATTGATGTAACTGAAAAAGGTGTCGCCATCAAAGATGCTTACATTAAAGTAACCGAACCATGGTTGAAATCAATCAGTCTGACGACTGGGGTGTTTGATCGTCCTTTTGGTTATGAAATAAGCTATTCGTCAAGCATGCGTGAATCACCAGAGAGGGCACGTATGACTCAAACTTTATTTCCCGGAGAACGTGATTTAGGAGCGAAAATCACCTTTCAAGCTCCAAAAACGTCCAAATGGAATTTCATCAAAGCGGAAGCAGGATTGTTTAATGG